>JAIROB010000144.1 GCA_031257695.1 Treponema sp.
AATCAACAACCTCGCCCTGAAGGGCGAGGTATGTTGTTCTCCCGAGGTATTGCATTCGGGGTTTAATACCTTTTTAACCGCCCTAAAGGGCGGGGTATTAAACCCCTCAGCACGAATAAAAAATTTCTTGCTGCCGTAGATGTTTCTCCCCGATATGATCTTTTCATACACCCTGGCAATATACAAAAGCAGCCTGACGGGCAGGTTGGGGTTGATAGCGCTTTGATGCTCCAGCAAAATCACCAACTGTTTGGCTATTTCAAAGGATATGTCGTTCAGAAGGGTTTTATACAGGACCCCCTCCAGGGTGTTGATAGTGACAGGAATATCGGAAGGCAGTTCAAGCCCTGCTATGGCCCCGTAGAGTTCACGCAGGATGTCCGGGTCGCTAAAAAGAAAGGAAAATACGCTGTCCTTGTATTTGACGTTGGCGCCCATTACCGTATCCTCATCCTCACCCAATCATAGGGACTTATGCCGGGGTTTTCAATGGGGCCACCCTTTCGTACTCCGCCATTATGCGTATATTCCGGCGCGGCGTTCTGCCTTAAAAGACATACTATGGTTTTTTGCCGGAATTTTCAATACAGGTTTCCGGCCACCCTGTGGCTCCGGGCAAAATACTCAGGCCTTATTTCAGCCATCGCCGGGTCAAACTGCCAGGTGAATACGAAGGGCGCTATCTATTTTTTGCATATCAGAGGAGGATAATACACATACCTTGTTTTTTAAGCGGCTCTTATCCGCAGCCATAATTTGGTCAATCATAGCCTTGTTTTGCTTTTCCTCAATAGTAACAACCGCCTCTCCCGGATAAATCCTGCTCGTATTACTGGTTACCGGAACAACTACAACCCTTTCAAGCCGCTTATTGGCATGGTCATTACTGACAATTACCGCCGGGCGGATTTTCTTAATTTCACTCCCGGTTGAAGGTTCAAAGTCAACCCACCAAACAGCGCCTCTAGTCATCGGTAACTTCTCCGAAGTATCCATTTATCCATTCCTGAGCCTCTTTTTCCCGCTCCGTGTCCGCCGCCATCGCCTGGTATCCTTCGTCCAAATCGGAGTAAACAACCGGGGTCATATTTTGCCGGCCATGTTTCATTTTCAGAAAAGTAACAAAATCAAGAACTTCCGCTAAACACTCTTTCGGAAGCGTTTCAATTTCCAAAAACAATTCTTTTGTAGCTATCATGTATCCTCCAATTTGTTTTTAGTAATAGTATGGTTTTTTGCCGGAATTTTCAATACAGGTTCCCGGCCGCCCTGTGGCAGCGGACAAAGTGTTCCGGCTCTGTTTCCGCCATCGCCGGGTCGTCGGAGAAGCAGCGGCCCTCCGCGAAGGGGCAGCGGGTGTTAAAGCTGCACCCCGCGGGCACGTTTACCGGGCTGGGGATCTCCCCCTGGGAGCGGACGCTTTTCGGCTTCAAGGCCTCCTCCTCGGCGCTTACCACCGGGATGGCGGAAAGCAGCATCTGGGTGTAGGGATGCAGGGGCGCCTTGAAAAAAACTTCCGCCGGGGCTATCTCGGCGATCTTCCCCAGGTACATGATCGCCACCCGGGTGGCCATGTTCCGCATGAGGCTTAAATCATGGGTGATAAACAAATAGGAGAGGTTTTTCTGCCTCTGAATCCTGAGCAGCATATTGATGATCTTCGCCTGCACCGACACGTCAAGGGAAGAGGTGGGCTCGTCCAGAACGATCATGGACGGGTTGGTGGCAAGGGCGCGGGCTATGGCCAGCATCTGCTTCTCCCCGCCCCCCAGGGAAGCGGGGTATTTGTAGAGGTACTCCCCCGGAAGCTCCGCCGCGTCGAGGAGTTCCAGAAGCTGCTCCCGTTTCCTGCCCCGGCGGATCATCCCGTGGACGGAAAGGGGCAGCGAAAGGATCTGTTCCACCGAGCGCTGGGGGTTCAGGCTGGAGCCGGGGTCCTGAAACACCATCTGGATGTCCCGTTTGATCTCCAGGGACCGCTTCTTTACGCCTCCGCCTATGTCCCGCCCCTTGAACCGTATCTCCCCGGCGGTGGCCGCGTAGAGCCCTATCACGGTAAAGGCGGTGGTGCTCTTCCCCGAGCCGGACTCCCCCACCAGGCCGAGGGTTTCGCCGGGACGGATTGCAAAATCAATGCCGTCAATGGCCTTTACCATCAGGTTTTTCTGCGCCGCGCCGGTAACGGGAAAGTACTTTTTCAGGCCCCGCACTTCCAGAATTCCCTCCATGCTCACCCCTCCCCGTAGAGAAAGCAGGCGACAGAGCGGCCTTCGTCCGCCCTTGCCAGCGGGGGCTGCTCCCGCCGGCACCTGTCCATGGCCCTGGGGCAGCGGGGCGCGAAACGGCAGCCCGGGGGCGGGTTCAGGTAGCCGGGTATGCGTCCGGGAATGCCTTCGGCCACGCCGCCGCCGGAGAGTTTCGGGATGCAACTCATCAGCGCCCGGGAATAGGGGTGCAGCTGCCGCTTGAACAGATCCGCGGTCCGGGCGGTCTCCACCATGGCGCCCGCGTACATCACGTACACACGGTCCACGGTTTCCCGGGCCACCCCCAGGGAATGGGTAATAAGGATGAGGGAGCTCTGTTTCTCCTCCACCCGCTGTTTCAAAATTTTCAAAACCTGATCCTGGATGGTCACGTCCAGGTTCGTGGTGGGCTCGTCGGCGATGACCAGTTTCCGGGGGGTGGCCATTGCCATGGCGATGCAGATGCGCTGCCTCATGCCGCCGGAAAGCTGGAAGGGGTAACTCTGGAGTATCCGTTCCGGGTCCGGCAGGGAGGTTTCCCGCAGGGCCCGCACGGCCAGTTCCTTTTGCACTTCCTTTTTTTCCGCCCCGGCCTCCCCGGAATACCGGATCACCGCGCTCATCTGGTTTCCCACGGTGAACACGGGGTTCAGCGCCAGCATGGGGTCCTGGAATATCATGGAAATTCCCGACCCCCGCAGGGCGGAGAGTTCGGCCTTGTTCATTTTCAAGGTGTCTTTCCCCTCAAAGAGAATCTCCCCGCCGCCGATTCGGGCCTGCCGGACAAGGATGCGGAGGATAGCCTTTACCGTGGTGGTCTTGCCGCAGCCGGTTTCCCCCACAATGCCGATCTTTTCCCCCCGGTCCACATGGCAGCTCACGCCGTTCAGCACCCTGGTATAGCCCTCGAAGGTCCTGTAGCCGACGCGGAGATCCCGTATTGCAACCAATTGCTCGCCCACACCCTACTCCTCGCTGGACAGCATATCCTTTACGCCGTCCCCCATGAAGTTGAAGCCCAGGACGATGATCATAATCGCCAGGGCGGGGAATATGGAGATCCACCATTGGCCGGGGATGAATTTCGCCCCGTCGGAAACCATGGTCCCCAGAGACGGAATCGGGGGCTGTTCCCCCAGGCCCACAAAACTCAGGGAAGCGCCGGTAAGGATGACCCAGCCCATGTCCAGGGTCATCTTGGTAAAGATGGGCCCCAGGCAGTTGGGCAGTATCTCCCGGAACACGATGTGCCCCGCGCCGGCCCCCAAAAGTTCCGCGGACTTGACGTACATCTCGTTCTTGACGGACATGGCCATGCCGTAGACCAGCCGGGTATACCAGGGCCACCACGCGACGCAGACCGCCATCATGGAGTTGAACAGGGTGGGCTTGAGGATGGCCCCCACGCAGAGGGCCAGGATCAGGGGCGGCAGCGCCAGGAATATGTCGGTGACCCGCATGATAAGCGTCGCCAGCCGCCCGCCGAAGTAGCCCGCGAGGAGCCCCAGGGCGCCGCCCAGGGGAACCACCACGGCCAGCACCCCCACCCCCATGGTCAGCGCCCCCCGAAAGGCAAAGAGGATACGGCTGAGGATGTCCCGGCCCATGGTGTCGGTGCCCAGGAGGTATTCCGGGCCCGGGGGACGGCTCGCCCTCTTGAAATCCACAAACGCCCCGGCATGGTCCGGGTAGGGCGCCAGTTTGGGCTGAAAAAGGGCCAGAAGAATCACCAGGAGGATGATGCCCAGCCCCGCCACGCTCATCTTGTTCAGGGAAAATTTGTACCAGAGCTTTTGGAGGGACTCAAAACGCCGCCGCCTGTGGATTCCGCCCCCAAAATCAGGCGGGGTTTTTGGGGCGGAGCCCTTAGGAGGAGGGGTAGGGCGCAACGCAGTGCGCCCGTAGGGGGGGGCTCCCCCCTCTTCGTACTGTTCACTGCTCATTGTTCCCTCCCATAAGCCGTATCCTGGGGTCCAGATAGGACACGACGATGTCAATGAGGATGTTGACCAGGATGAAAACAAGCCCCAGGATCATCACCACCGCCGAGATTGCGTTAAGGTCCTTGTTGAGCATGGCCTGCATCCCGTAGCGGGAGAGGCCGGGGTAGTTAAACAACTGTTCCACCAGAAAGGCGTTGCCAAAAAGAGCCGCCACGTCCAGGGACATCACCGACACCGTGGGGATAAGCGAAGGCTTCAATAGATAGTAGAAAAATATCTTCCCCTGGGGCGCTCCGTAGGCCTGTTCCGCCAGGATAAAGTCCTTGGTGGAATTTTCCAGCATGGTGGTCCGGGTAAGCCGGGCCGCCTGGGACATGCCCCCCAACATCAGCGCCACCGCGGGCAGGATCAGGTGCCTCAGGGCATCGGCAAACCCGCCGAAGTTGCCCGCGAGGAGATAGTCCAGGGTGTACATTCCGGTAACGCGGACCGGCGCGGGGATGCCCAGGGTCACCCTGCCGGTGGTGGGAAAGATCGGGATGGCGTACCCGAAGACCAGGATGAAGATGATGGCCCACACAAAGGCCGGGGAGACTATCCCCAGGTAGGAAAAGACGCGGATAAGGCCGTCCAGCCAGGTGTTGGCAAATTTTGTCGCCAGAATCCCCAGGAGGATCCCCCCCAGAACCATGAAGGCCGCGGAAATGATGACGATCTCCAGCGTCGCGGGCAGGTGATCCCGGATATCGTCAATCACCGGCCTCCGGGTGAGGAGGGATTTCCCCAGGTCCAGCCTGACCGCGCCCTTAAGCCAGAGCAAGTACTGGACAGGGTAGGGCTTGTCCAGGCCCAACTCCACCCGCAGGGCCTGGACGGTTTCCTCCGGCACCCGCGGCCCCAGGGCCTGCCGGGCGGGGTCCCCGGGAATAACCCGGGCGATAAAGAACACGAGGATGGAAAGCCCCCCCAGGACCAGCGCGTAGGTCAGCAGCTTTTTGATGATACGCATCGCTCACCACCTTTTCAATTAGCAAGTGACAAGCTGTCTGCTATTTATTCCGCCGGTCAGGGTAAACCCTGGTGTCGTGGGCAACCACGTTGTACCCCATGGGGAACACAAAGGAGGCGCCCGCCTTGATAAGCTCCGCGACCGGCCATTCCACATAGCCCGACTGATAGGCCCGCCGTTCCGCCAGACTGAACATCCAGATGGTGGGGCAGAGCTCGTTTATCTCCGCCTGGATCTCCCGGTACTTGGCGAAACGCCCGTCCCGGTCCGGCGTGGCAAGCGCGTCGTCTATGGCAGCGTCCAGGGCGGGATCCAGGATCCACTCCATCTGCTCCCAGGTGCCGGAGGAGGAGGAATGGTACCGGCTTTTCAGCACCGCCCCGGCCTCAAAGTAGCTGGGAGCGGTGAGCACTATGGAAACGTTCGGCGTCGACTCTATGCTCTGGGCGGATTCGATCATGGAGCCGAAGGGCTGCTTGACAATATCCACCGGGATCCCCAGTTGGGAGAGGTTGGCGTTGATGAGGAGGGCGATTTTTTCCTCCTCCGGCACTTCCGCGCACCAGACCAGCTCGATCCGCTGGGCCTCCGGGTTCCCCGCGTATTTGGAGAGGGCCAGCTCCGCCCTCGCCTTTTCCAGGTCGTAGGTGTAGGGGACAATGCCGGGGTTGTTGCCCGGCACGTTGGAGGGCACCGGCCCCTTGACGGGCACCGCGCCGGGGTAGATGTCGGTCATCACCGTTTCGTAGTCAAACGCGTAGGCCAGGGCCCTGCGGAAGTGGACATCGTCGGTGGGGGCCTTCCTGGTGTTCATGGACGCGCCGAAGGTCTGCGCGGAATCGTAGGCCACCACGTCGATCCCCTCAATGGCGTCCATGGCAATGAAGTTCTCCATGGGCTGGATCTGATCGGTGATCTCCAGCTCCCGGTTGGCCATGGCGGTCTTGACCGAGACCGGATCCACCGCCCCGGAAATCTGGAAGTACCGCGGGGCCGCGGGGTCCCAGCCCTTAAAGTAGTCGTCGAATTTTTCCGCCAGCACATACTCTTCGAGCTTGATATCAATGGCCCGGTAGGGGCCGGAGCCCGCGTCGTTGGTCAGCAGCCAGGTCTTGCCGTAGTCCCCGAATTCCCCGTAGGAGGAGCCGCTCCTGTCGTAATGCTCCGCCACCAGCTTGGAATCCACAATCATAAAGCGGATGAGGGAGCCCAAAAAGGGCCCGAAGGAATTCGCCAGGATGAATTTCACCGTGGTGGGGTTCAGCGCCTGGACATCAATTACCACCCCCTTGTAGAGGTAGGTAAAACCCTCCCCTATGGCGAGCATACGCTTCATGCTATAGACCACATCCTCCGCGGTAAGGGAGTTCCCGCTGTGGAACTTGATGTCCCCCCGGATGGTAAAGGTGTACTCCAGACCGTCATCCGACACGGTCCATGCCGTGGCGATATGGGGCGCGGGCTCCCCGTTAAGATCCGGGTAGAGGAAGGGGTCGTAGAGGTTGACCATGGTAATAGCGTCCGACTGATCGTTCCCCACCGCGGGGTCCGTATAGGTCGGCCAGTCCTGGGTGGTTCTGAGGATGCTGTCGTAGGCGCTCCCGGCCCCTCCCCCGGCCG
>JAIROB010000155.1 GCA_031257695.1 Treponema sp.
AAGGGGGGTGTCGGTGGAAAAAATACGGGAGGGGCCGCCGGAGGGCCCCGTATTTTTTCATGAAGCCGCTTTCGCGGCAATCCGAAAGACAGGACCCCCGGACAAAGTCTTAGTGCGTCCCCGCTAACCCAACTTGGGTCCATAGGGGGATCCGCAGGTCTTTTCGGTTTTGGGATTTTGAATTCGGAATTGCTGTCCATACGAAACCCGCGATTCAAAACCCCCATAGCTCGCCGCTTAGCCTTGACAAACAAGTTCCCAAACCTTAGTCTACAGAGAGCAATGAGGGGCTCTGTTTTATTACGAATCTTCGCGGCTCTTACCATCCTGGGGGCGGTTGCTATCGGCGTGGGACTGGGTTTGTCCCTGGCGGAAACCAGCAATATCAAAAATCAGGAAAATTTCGTCGAATTCGCCCCGGCCCTGCCCACTAAGATCCTGGACAGTAACGGCGCGCTGATCACCGAATTTTCCGCGGACGAAAAGCGGGAGATGGTTTCCCTGAGCGAATTGCCCCGGCACCTCATCTACGCGGCGCTGGCCCGGGAGGACCCGGACTTCTATAACCACAAGGGGTTCAGCGTCCGGGGTATCGCCCGGGCCGCCTTCGGGAAGATCATCGGCAGGAATCTGGGGGGGGGATCCACCATCACCCAGCAGGTGGCAGGGACCCTCTATACGGACCGGACCGAATACACCCTCTCCCGAAAGATCCGGGAGCTGTGGTGGGCCCTCCAGATAGAACGGCGGTACACCAAAAACGAGATCCTCGAAATCTACCTTAACTACATGTATATGGGGCCGGGCACCTACGGGGTGGAGGCGGCAAGCAAATACTTCTTTGGGCATAGCGCCCGGGACATTACCCTGGCGGAGTCGGCTATTCTGGTGATCCAGCTTTCCAGCCCCTCCCGCTACAACCCCCTGGACAACCCCAACGTGGCGCGGGACCGGCAGCGTTCGGTGTTGGAGCGGATGATCGAGTTTGGCTACGCCACCAGGGAAGAGGCGGAGGCGTCCTTCAACAGTTACTGGGACAATTACGATTACACCAGGGCCTCAACCTCGGCGTACTACAGCCGGGAGGACGCCGCGCCCTGGTTCAGCGAGTATGTCCGCCGGGAACTGGACACCATGATGTACGGCGCCATGGACTATTACCGGGACGGCTACACGGTGCGTACCACGCTGGACCTGCGGCACCAGGCCGCGGCGGCAAAGTTTATGGAACAGGGGCTGGCCAGGGCCAATGCCGAGTACGCCCGGTCCAGCTCGAACCGTTTCACCGAGGCGGAACGGACCTACATTCCGGTGGTCGATATGCTCTCCCTGATCTTCGACCTCGGAGATATCCGCGCCTCCGCCGAGGCGGTGAATAAACAAAAGGCATTCTCCCGGTACACCAAGACACTGAACCCCGTGGCGGACATGGCCGCGCTGTTCTTCGACATTCCCGACCTCAAGATGATAAGCTCCGCGGGGTTCGCGGAGCTCAGGACCGCCACGGAAAAAAACGTGGTGGAGGGCGCCCTGATCGCCATCGAAAACGAGACCGGCTATATCACCGCGCTGATCGGGGGCTCCAAGTACGACGAATCCAACCAGCTTATCCGGGCAACCCAGGGGAATATCCAGCCGGGCAGCTCCTTTAAGCCCCTGTACTACTCCGCGGCCATCGATTCGCGGAGCTTTACCTCCGCCAGCCTCATCTACGATCTGCCCATCGTGTTTCATAACGAGGACGGCACCCCCTATATCCCCCTGAATTTCCGGGGGGAATGGCGGGGCTCGGCGCTGGTCTACGAGGCCCTGGCCCATTCCATGAACGTCCCCTCCCTCAAGATCCTGGACGCCATAGGCTTTGACGCCGCGATAGATCGCGCCGCGACCCTGCTGGGAATTACGGATCCCGCGGTCATCCGGCGGACCTTCCCCCGGGTCTATCCCCTGGGGCTGGGGATCATCTCCGTGGCCCCCATTCAGATGGCCCGCGCCTTCGCGGTCTTCGGCAGCCAGGGCCGGGATGTTTCGCCCATCGCCATCCGGTCGGTGGAGGACCGGAACGGCCGGGTGGTTCTGGACATAGAGCGGGAACTGCGGCTCAAACAGCGGCGCATGGGCGCGGATATTCAGGTTGTCAGTCCCCAGAACGCGTACATTATGACCAGTATGCTGAAAAAAACCGTGGAAATGGGCAGCCTTTACGCCCCCTCGGAATGGGGCGCCAAGTTCACCTACAGAGACGAGGAGGGAAAGCGCTACCGTATGCCCATGGCGGGAAAAACCGGCACCACCCAGAACTGGTCCGACGCCTGGGCGGTGGGCTACTCCCCCTACTATACCGCGGCCATCTGGTTCGGCTTCGACAAGCCCGGCAACTCCCTGGGGGTCAACCTGACAGGATCCACCCTGGCCGGCCCGGTCTGGGCGGACTTCATGCGGGAGGCCCACCAGGGCCTGCCCTATAAGGATTTTGTAAAGCCCTCCACGGGGATAGTCGAAGTGACGGTCTGCGCCAAGTCGGGGCTGCTAAAAACCGCCGCCTGCCCCTCGGAAGTCACCATGCCCTTCCTGGAAGGGACCGCGCCCACCCGGTACTGCGAGGAACACGGGGGCTCCGGGATAAGGTCCCCGGCGAGCATTGAGGGGATGCGGCAGGACACCCTGTTTATGAACAACAACGCCCTGTTGGGGGAACTCAAGCTGCCGGAACTGCATATGCCGGAATGGCAGCGGGATCAGGGCGCCCAAACAAGGCAGGCAGCGCCGGCGCCCAGGACGGCCGCTTCCCGCTCAACCAGAACCCGCGCCCGGCCCTCCCAGACAGGCGGCAGGACGGGGAACGCCCCCGCCCCAAGCGTAGCGGCGAGTCAGCCGGTCCTGGATTTCCGGGGATCGGATTACGAGGGAGCCCTTCCCCCTCCGCCGGAGGCGCTTGAGGAGGACCCGCCCGTAACGGAAGCGCCCTCCCCCGCGGCGGCGGAAGCTCCGGCGCCGGAGGAAACCGCCGCGCCGGAGCTTCCCGCGCCGGGCCCCGCGCCGGCCTCCCGGAATACCCGGAACAACCCCGTCGTTTCGGATGAAGAATTCCTGCTGGAGCTGCCGGATTACAATCCCCTGCTCGAATAAGAAAACATATCGCGCTATACTGGTTGTGTGAGGTATTGCGGTGCAGGTTCCTTTGAATAACATAATCGTAAAAAAACGGGTCCGCAAAGAGATGGGGGACATCGCAGCCCTGGCGGACAGCATGAAACGCCACGGCCAAATGAGCCCCATCCTGCTGAACAACCGCAACCAGCTTATCGCCGGGGGCAGAAGGCTTGAAGCGGCCCGCTATCTTGGCTGGCGGACCATCAACGCTATTATCCTGGACATCAACGACAACCTCTCCCTGCTGGAATACGAGGTGGAGGAGAATATGCAGCGCCAAAACTTCACCGCCGAAGAGCTTGCCCAGGCCGCCCTGAGGCTGAACAAACTCCGGAATCCCGGCTTCTTCCGCCGTATCTGGAACGCTTTCCTGCGCTTTTTTAAGAAACTGCGGGGAGAAGGATAAACAGTTTTTCAACCCGAATGGGCATTGTTAGTTTTCCCTGACCCCAATGGGAACATAGCTGCGGCGGGGTTGGACGCACTTATAGGCGGGGCGTATAATCTTGCCCCCCGACACAATCTCCTCCATGCGGTGGGCGGCCCAGCCCGCCACCCGGCTTACCGCGAATATGGGGGTATAGAGCTCCTCCGGGATGCCCAACATTCCGTATACAAACCCGGAATAGAAATCCACATTAACGCAGATATCCTTGTCCAGGCCCTTTACCTTCCGCATGAGCTCCGGCGAAATTTTTTCGATCAGGCGGTAGAGGTTGAATTCCTCCATCCTGCCCTTTTCTTCCGCCAGAGCCGCGGCCTTGTTCCGCAGAAGCACCGCCCGGGGGTCGGAAATGGTGTACACCGCATGGCCCAAACCGTAGATCAGCCCCGAACGGTCATAGGCTTCCCCCCGGAGTATATCCGCCAGGTAATCCGCCACTTCCCCCACATTGTCCCAATGCTTAACGTGTTTTTTCAGATCCTCCATCATGCCTATAACCTTGATGTTGGCGCCCCCGTGCTTAAAGCCCTTGAGGGAGTTGATCCCCGTGGTGAGCGCCGCATAGGTGTCGGTGTCCGCGGAGCTGACCAGGTGCACCGCGAAGGTGGAGTTGTTGCCCCCCCCGTGTTCCGCATGGAGGACCAGCGCCAGGTCAAGCAACTCCGCCTCCAGCCTGGTAAAATACTGATCCGGGCGTATGAGGGAAAGGATGCTCTCCGCGGTTGAGCTTGTGGAAGCCGGCAGGTGGAGCACCAGGCTTTCGTGGTCGTAGTAGTGCTTTTTGGCCATATAGGAATACGCGACGATGGTGGGAAACCGCGCTATGAGTTCTATGCACTGGCGGAGCACGTTTTCCGGGCTTAGATTTTCAGGATCATCGTCCCAGGAGTAGAGGGTCAGCACCGAGCGGCCGAGCTTGTTCATAATATCCCGGGAGGGCGCCTTCATGATGCTGTCCTCCGCAAAGTTTGCCGGCAGGATCCGCTTTTCCCCCAGGAAGGCGCAAAACTGCGCCAGTTGCCCCTCGTCCGGCAGGGTCCCGAACATAAGCAGATAGACCGTTTCCTCAAAACCAAAACGGCCCTCCTCCCCGGCGTGGGCGACAATTTCCTCCACGTCAATGCCCCGGTAAAAGAGCTTGCCCGCCACGGAGGTCTTCTCGCCCTCGTCCATGATATAGCCGTGGACATCCCCTACCCGGGTAAGCCCCACCAGCACCCCGGTGCCGTCGGGGTTGCGGAGCCCCCGTTTAACATTGAACTTATGGTAGAGTTCTCCGTCTATATAGTCGTTCCCGGAAATCTCAGCCAAATAATCCTTGATGCTCGGCATTTGCGCCTCCCCGGTAATTTCCGTAAAATAATCCCTGATGCTTGTCATCCGTGCCTCCATAGATCAATGCAACGCATAATTATGCAAAAATAACGCTATGCCTTGAAACTTTATGCATTATATTGAACTGTGGATATTGTATCAAGCCTTTTACACGGCCTTTCTCAGATACAAGCGCAGTTTCTCCAAAACTTCGTCAAAATCCAGGGGCTTTCCCACATGGTCGTTCATGCCCGATTCCAGGCACTTTTCAATGTCCTCCCGGAACACGTTGGCGGTCATGGCCACTATGGGGACGCTTTCCGCCCGGGGCGCCCCTGAGGCGCGGATTCGCCTGGTGGCCTCGTACCCGTCCATTTCCGGCATCTGAACGTCCATAAAAATAATGTCGTACTTTTCAGGATCGCCGGTAAAAAGCCGCACCGCGTCCGCTCCGTTCCCCGCGCAGTCTATCAAAATGGAGGTGGGCTCCAGCAGGGCGATCACAATTTCCTGGTTTATCTCCACATCCTCCGCCAAAAGAATATGGCAGCCGGAAAAATCATCCGCCGGCTCTGAGGGTTCCTCCGGGAATTCAGGGGTCTGGCCCCCCAAACACTGATTAATGCAATCGACCAGCGCGGAGGAGAACAGGGGCTTGGGAATGAACTTGTCAACCCCGGCCTGCTTTGCCTCGGCCTCAATGGTGTTCCACTCCGTGGCGGATATCATTATCACCACGGACTTTTGAACAACCCGGGGATTAGAGCCCTTGCCCGCGGCGTCCTTTTCCTTAATCCACCGTGAAAGCTCAATCCCGTTCATGCCGGGCATTTTCCAGTCCACAAAGTAAATGTCATAGGGGCCGTCCGCGGTAATGCGGCTAACCGCCTCTTCCCCGCTGGCGGCTGTCGCGCAGTAAAAGCCCGTCCGTTCCCCGAATTCGGAAAAGAAATCCCGGGTCTCCGCCGCGTCGTCCACCGCCAGGACCCGCAGGTTTTGCCAGTTGATGCCGGGGTTGAGCAGGCCCTCCTGGTTATCCGGCCCCAGCTCCATCTCCACGGTAAAAACGAAGGTGGAGCCCTTCCCCAGTTCCGACTCGACCCATATCGTGCCGTTCATCATCTCCACGATCTGTTTTGATATGGCCAGGCCCAGGCCGGTGCCGCCGAACTTGCGGGAGGTGCCGGTATCCGCCTGTTCAAAGGAGGAAAAGAGCCGTTTCTGCTGCTCCTCGCTGATGCCGATTCCGGTGTCGGAGACGCTGATACGCAGGGTATAGAGGATCCCCTCCCGTTTTTCCAGCCGGGCGGCCAGCCTGACGGTTCCCGATTCGGGGGTAAACTTTACCGCGTTGGAAAGCAGGTTGGTTATCACCTGGGCAAGCCGCTGATCGTCCCCGCGGAAGGAGCGGGGGATGTTTTTGTCAATATGCACCGTCAGGGTCTGGTTTTTTTCCTCCACCCGGAAGTTGATTACATTTACCACCTTCTGAGCCATCTTCTCAAAGTCAAAGTCAACCATGGAAAGCTCAAACTTGTTCGCTTCAATTTTTGACATATCCAGTATGTCGTTTATTACCCCCAGCAAATGATTGGACGCTTCGTTGATCTTGGTAAGACAGTATTCCTTTTTTTCCGAGTCCGCCGAAGATTGGGCTATGGCGGTCATGCCGATGATCGCGTTCATGGGGGTGCGGATCTCGTGGCTCATGTTTGCCAGGAAATCGGTCTTGGCCTTGCTCGCCCGTTCCGCCTGTTCCAGCGCGGTGTTCCGTTCCCGCTCCCGGCGATCCCGGCCCACCGCTCCCGCAATAACGCTGCTCACGGTGCTTGCCAGCTGCTTGTCGCTTTCGCTCCAGGCCCGGTTTTTCATACATTCTTCCACGCTCAGCGCCGCCCATCTCTGCCCGTTTACGTAGAGGGGAACCATGATAAAGGACCTTACCCGCAGGGTTTCCATGATTCTGTAACGGGGATCGGCTCCGGTGTTGTCGCAGGAGATCATGGGAACCGATCCGTCCAGGGGCTGCTGCGGAGGAAAACTGTTGATAATATCGTTGAGCCCCTCGGCTTCGGTGGAGGCGGCGAGATCCTCCGCGGAGCTCCAGACATAGATGGCGTGGCTCAGATCGGAATCCTCCTCCGGCAGGGTGACCAGCATCCTAGTGGCGTTTAAAAATTCGCCGGTGGCCTTCAAAGCCTCGTTAATAAGCTCATAGGTGTCCCTGTTGGCGGCCACAAAGTTCTGGGACAGCGCGGCCATCAGCGCCTGCTGTTCAAACCGGTTGGCAAAGATCTCCTCTTTCTTTTTGTAGGCAAAAAAACTGATAAACCCGGCGACAATGACGAAGGTCATGGAAATGAAGAGCAGGACCGAAAGCACAATGCTGTGATTCCTGGTCGTTAAAAGCCGCGAATCCGGAATGTCCACCCCGGCAATGCCGATTATATCCCCGTTTCTGCCCCAAATGGGGGCAAACGCCGAAAGGATCCCCCCGTAGCCGGTGGAATAATCCCCCAGGGGCGTAGTAACCGTAACGCCCTGCCCGTAGGCCAATTGCACCATGGGCTCCATCTCCAGGAGCTCGGTCTCCAGGGAATAGGCGTCTTCGGTTTCATCGTTGTCCACAATCGCCTGTATCAGGTTGCCTTCAATCACCCGGTAGAAATACACAAAGAGTATATTGGATTCCTCTCCGTACCGGATAAGCCGCTGTTTAATCTCGGCGTAGAGGGGTTTCTCCATATCCGCGGGAACAAGCAGCTCCGCCAGCTCCTCCTCTTTGACGAGGGTAGCCGCCTCCCGCCCCGTGGCTTTAAGCCGTTCTTCAATCGACTCCCGCAGATATGCCGAAAGCGAGTTGATCAGCAGGCTTATGTAGATGGTAATTATCAAAACCAAAAGAGCCGCGATGGAAAAGAAAGCCACCGCGGTGTTTCCGTAGAGTATCCCTCTAAGACCCTTTAACTTAGCCATGGCGTATTTGTTCTGACGGGCACAATCCGGCCTAGCTGAACAGCGCTATGGGCACGAAGCTGTCCGCTTTAAGAGCCGCCCCGCCCACCAGCGCGCCGTCTATGTTTTCCATGGCCATCAGCGCCGCGGCGTTTTCCGGCTTAACCGATCCCCCGTACTGGATGACGAGCCGCTCCGCCGCCGCCGCCCCGTAGAGCCTTCCCACAACCTTACGGATAAAGCCGTGGATCGCGTCGGCGTCCTCCGGCGTGGCAGTCTTGCCGGTCCCAATAGCCCAGACAGGCTCATAGGCAATGACTATCCGGGAAAGATCCTCCACGGCCACCCCTTCCAGCCCCTTGAGGATCTGGGCCTCGCACACCGCTTCCGCTTTGCCCGCTTCCCGTTCCTCAAGCAGTTCCCCCACGCAGAGGATCGCCTCAAAGCCGTGCCGCAGCGCCAGCTTTACTTTTTTGTTGATCAGCGCGTCGTCCTCATGGTAGCTGTGCCGCCGCTCGCTGTGACCCAGTATCACGGTCTCCACCCCCAGGTCCTTGAGCTGCAGCGCCGAAACTTCCCCGGTATGGGCGCCCTGTTCTTCGGCGGCCATGTTCTGGGCCCCCAAACGGATATTGCTGCCCCTGACAATAGCCCCCACCGTTTCCAGGCTGGTAAAGCTGGGCGCCGCCAGGTACTTGTGCTTCCCGTTCCTGAGCCCCTCCACCAGGGCTTTGGCAAGCTCCGCCGCCTCCGCCCGGGTCTTGTGCATCTTCCAGTTCCCCGCAATGTAATAGCCTCTACTCATGTTGTGTCTCCTTCGTGCTCTAGTAAACGCTCAAGTTAAAGAGGGGGAAGCCTCCCCCTCGCTCCAGCCCCGCAAGCGGGTCTTACGCTACCCCCTCTGCGGGGGATACCCCCGCAACGCCCCCGCCTGTTGTGCCGGGCATGGTTGGCGGATCGGCGACGCGCTCTTAACCCCTGCATACCTCGATGCCGGGAAGTTTCTTGCCCTCCAGCAGTTCCAGGGAGGCGCCGCCACCGGTGGAGACGTGGCTCATCTTGTCCGCCAGGCCGAACTTGTTCACCGCGGCCACGGAATCGCCGCCCCCCACCACGGTGATGGCGCCCTTGCCGGTGGCCTCCGCCACGAGCTTTGCCACCTCCTCCGTGCCCCCGGCAAAGGCGTCAAATTCAAACACCCCCACCGGCCCGTTCCAGACTATGGTTTTGGCTGAGGCAAGAATCTCCCGGTACCCGGCAAGGGTTTTCGGGCCCACGTCCATGCCCATGAGCCCGTCGGGAATGTCCAGGCCGTTCACGGGAACGGGTTTCGCGGCAGCGTCAAAGGCTTCCGCGGCGAGATGATCCACCGGAAGCGCTATGTTCACCCCCGCCTTTCGGGCGGCCTCCAGGATGTTTTTCGCGGCGCCGATCTTGTCGTCCTCCACCAGGGATTTCCCCACTTTATGGCCCTGGGCTTTCAGGAAGGTATAGGCCATGCCCCCGCCAATGATCAGGGCAGCGGCGTTCTTCAACAGGCTTTCCAGCACCGCTATTTTGGAGGAAACCTTGGCTCCCCCTATGATGGCCACCAGCGGCTTTACGGGTTTGGTGACGATGGGCTCCAGGTAGTTTATTTCCTTTTCCATGAGGAAGCCCGCCACGGAAACCGGGGCAAATTTGGCGATGGACGCGGTGGAGGCATGATCCCGGTGGGCCGTGCCGAAGGCGTCGTTCACAAAGACATCCCCGTAGCTTGCCAGCTCCTTCGCCAGCTTGTCCCGGTCCGCCGGGTCCTTGGCGGTCTCCTCCTTGTGGAACCGGGTGTTTTCCAGCATGACCACGGTCCCGTCGGCCTGCCCCTCAATAAAGGCCTTTTTGCCAAAATCCCCGTCCTCCCCGGCAAAGACCACGGGCTTCCCCAGCTTCTTCGCCAGGAACTCCGCCACGGGCGCCATCCGGTGCTTTCCCTTAATGTAGGCCGCCTCGTCGAAGGGCTTGCCCCCCTTATCCGCCTTCTCCTTCGCCGATTTGGCGTCCTTGGCCGGGTCCCCCAGATGGCTCATCAGGGTCAGGGTCTTAACCCCCTGCTCCAGGATATACTTAATGGTAGGAATCGCCGCGATAATGCGGGTGTCGTCCTGCACCGCGCCGTCCTTCATGGGCACGTTAAAGTCCACCCGCATAATCACCCGCTTGCCCTTGAGATCCACGTCTTTTACGGTTTTTATCATTTTTTTCTCCTTGAATCTTCGTAAAAAAGGCCCCGCCCGTAGCGGGTCGGAGCCTTCATGCTAATTAAGGAACAGACCCTACTTCTTGCTGTCAATGTACTTGAGCAGATCCACCACCTTGTTGGAATAGCCCCACTCGTTGTCGTACCAGGAAACCACCTTGAAGAACCGCTTCTCTCCGGGAAGGTTGTTCTGCAGGGTGGCCAAACTGTCGTAAATCGACGTATTGGTGTTGTGGATAATGTCGGTGGAGACAATTTCCTCGTCGCAATAGGCCAGGATGCCCTTGAGGTAGGATTCGGAAGCCCTCTTGAGGGCCGCGTCGATCTCCTCAATGGAGGTATCCCTGGTTGCCCGGAAGGTCAGATCCACCACGGAGCCCGTAGGGGTGGGAATACGGAAGGACATCCCGGTGAGCTTGCCCTTGGTGGAGGGAAGCACTTCCCCCACCGCCTTGGCCGCGCCGGTGGTGGAGGGGATGATGTTGATCGCCGCGGCGCGGCCCCCCCGCCAGTCCTTGGCGGACACGCCGTCCACGGTTTTCTGGGTCGCCGTATAGGAATGGATGGTGGTCATAAGGCCGGTCTCAATCCCGAAGCCCTCTTTCAGGATAACATGCACCAGGGGCGCCAGGCAGTTGGTGGTGCAGCTGGCGTTGGAAATAACGTGGTGCTTGGCGGGATCGTACTCCTCGTTGTTCACCCCCATGACGAAGGTCTTGATGGGCTTTGCCGCGTCGCCGGACTTGCCCGGCGCGGTGATAATGACCTTTTTGGCCCCCCCGGCTATGTGGCCGTAGGCTTTTTCGTTGGTGTAGATGCCGGTGGACTCCACCACGTAGTCTATGCCCAGATCCTTCCAGGGAAGCTGATCCGGGGTGAGCCCCTTGCCGGAGAGGCACTTGATTTTATGGCCGTTTATCACCAGAACATCCTCCCCTTCGGTTCCGATGTCGGCCTTCATCTGACCCTGGGTTGAATCGTATTTAAGCTGATAGGCAAAATATTTTGCATCGGTGGAGATATCCACCACCGCCACCACGTCAATCTTATCTTTGCCCAGCAGGCCCTGCCCCACCAGGGCCTGGAACACCAGGCGGCCTATACGCCCAAAACCGTTAATCGCTACTTTCATAACTACCTCCAAAAAAGTTCTTTGCTAATGGTTAAAGAGTAGTGGAAGGCGGAAAAAAAAACAAGGGGACGCCCCCCTATGGCAGTAATTCCGAATTCAAAATCCCAAAACCGAAAAGACCTGCGGATCCCCCCATGGACCCAAGTTGGGTTAGCAGAGACGCACTAAGACTTTGTCCGGGGGTCCTGTCTTTCGGATTGCCGCGAAAGCGGCTTCATGAAAAAATACGGGGCCCTCCGGCGGCCCCTCCCGTATTTTTTCCACCGACACCCCCCTT
>JAIROB010000192.1 GCA_031257695.1 Treponema sp.
CAGTTCCCCAACCTGATGCCCCAGCCCACCGCCCAGGAGGCGGGCAATATCGGCCTTATCATGGACGTGTACATGGAGATGACCGTCGAGCTGGGCCGGACCCGGAAGCTGATCAAGGAAATTCTGGGCATGGGGGAGGGCACCATCATAGAACTGGACAAGCTCGCCGGGGAGCCCGTGGATATTTTGGTAAACCACAAGCTCATTGCCAAGGGGGAAGTGGTGGTTATCGACGAGAATTTCGGCGTCCGGGTCACCGAAATCGTCTCGCCCATGGAACGGATGAGCGATTTAGGCTAGAATTTCGCCTTTTTTTGGGGAAAAATAAGCGCGGGGACTAGCATAGATGTTTCATTTGATGTAGAATGGGATAATTGGGGATCAGTTTCTACTTGGGAGGGGAAAAACTGCACCGTCTTTATACGATTTTTTTTGCCGCGCTGTTGACAGGCGCGGGTCTTTTTAGCGGCAGCCTCGACACTCTGTCCGCCCAGGAAGGGCCGGATCCGGCGGCTGTTCCCGCGGCCGGGCCTAATCCTGAGAGTTTAATTACCTTTGACGCGGCGGCGGAGGGCGAAGAGCCTGCCGCGCCGGAAACCCTCTCCGGTTTTTCGCTGCTCCGCATGGCGCTGGTCCTGGCTTTGACCGCGGCGGCGATCTACGGGGCGGTGTTCTTTTTCAAGCGCCTCGCGAAGCCGCAGGTCCAGGCGGACCCCTACCTCAAAGTGCTTGCCAGGGCGTCCATCGCTTCGGGCAGCGCGGTGGCGGTGGTTTCCCTGGGGACCAGGGCCTGGCTTGTGGGGGCGGGGGACGGCGGGGTGTCCCTGATTACGGCGATTGAGGACCAGGAAATCGTGGACGCCATGCTCCTGGACAATTCCCGCAGCCGCGGCGCCGGCTCGCCGGGGGGCCTGAGCTTTTCGGCCCTGCTGCGCCGTCTCGGCGCGGGCAAAGAGGGCAAGTGGCTTGAGGCCGGCGACCTGCGTAAACGGCGGGAAAGGCTGAACAAGCTATGATCCGCGGAGCGCTCATCGCGGGAACGCTGTTTCTGCTCGCCCTGGCGTTTCCGTCCGTGGCGGAGGCCCAGGAAACGCCCTTCCCCTTTCCGGATCTGTCCACCCCGGGCACGGTAGGCATCCCCGACGCTCCCGCGGATCCGGTGATCCCCTTCATTGATCTAACGGTCCGCAACCCCGAATCCGGGCAGGAGGTGGCGTTCAGCCTCCAACTGCTGCTGCTCCTCACCGCCCTCTCCCTGGCGCCGAGCATCCTCATCCTGACCACCAGCTTCCTTAGAATCTCCATCGTCCTGGATTTTATTAAGCGGGCGCTCTCCCTGCAGCAGGTTCCCCCGAACCAGGTGATCCTGGGAATCGCCCTGTTCCTGACGGTGTTTATCATGTGGCCCACCTTCGACGAGATATACAACAACGCCTTCCGGCCCCTGCGGGAGGGAACCATTTCCGTGCAGGAAGCCTACCGGAGCGCGGAGACGCCCCTGCGGATCTTCATGGCCCGGCAGATGCAGGGCCAGAGCAGCCAGCGCAATATCGAACTCTTTATGTCCATGCGGAACCTGGACAGGCCGAACACCCTGGAGGATGTGCCCACCTATGTGCTGGTTCCCGCGTTCATCCTCAACGAGCTGACCGTGGCGTTTAAAATAGGGATAGTGTTGTTCATTCCCTTTATCGTCATTGATATGGTGGTGGCCAGCGCTCTCATGTCCATGGGCATGATCATGCTGCCTCCGGTGATGATCTCCATGCCCTTCAAGCTGGTCCTTTTTATTTTGGTGGACGGCTGGGGGCTTTTGACGGACCAGATAGTCCGTTCCTTCCGGTTATAAGGGGGGCCGGCTATGAGCATAGGGCTGATTACCTCCCTCCTCCAGGGGGGCATACGGGAGACGCTGTTTTTGGCGCTGCCCCTGTTGCTTTCGGCGCTCACGGTTGGCCTGGTGGTGGCCATACTGCAGGCCACCACCTCCATCCAGGAACAGACCCTGACCTTTGTGCCCAAGGTGCTGGTCATACTGCTCATGCTGGCCCTTCTGGGGGGCTGGATGTTTTCCAGTTTGGGGGATTACACCGTGCAGTTGTTTCGGATGATTCCTGCGATGGCGCGATAGCGCCATTGCTTTTATGAGGGGGTTGAGGGGTGATTGGGGAGCAGTATCTTAATGCGATTGTCGCGGGGGCGCCGGCGTTTATCCTGATTGCCGCCAGGGCGCTGGCGATGATCGAGACCGCGCCGCTCCTGTCCTCCGACGCCGTGCCCCAGGTTGCCAAGATAGCGCTGGCGGCCTTTGCCGCGTTCTGCGGCCTGCCCGGGGCCATCGCTGCGGGCTGGAACCTGGCGCCCCTGGGCCTTCAGTTTGTCTACCTCGTCATCGGGGAGGCGCTGGTGGGGATCATCATGGGGTTTTACCTCACCCTGATCTTCTCCGCCTTTTCCTCTGCCGGCCAGTTCTTTTCCCTGCAGATGGGCTTTGGCGCCTCCGAAACCTACGATCCCCTGTCCCAGGTTGAAAACCCCCTCATGGGCCAGTACCTGAACCTGGTGGCCATGCTGGTGTTTCTCTCCACCGAGGGTTTTCAAAAGCTGTTCCTGGGGGGCTTCCTGCGCTCCATCCAGTCCATCAGCGCCTGGTCCCTGGTTACCGGCCGGGAAACGGTCGCCGCCATGCTCCTCGCCGGGCTGAGCGGGATGTTTCTCGACGCCATGGTCATCAGTATGCCGATTCTGGGGACCCTGTTCCTCTGCTCCCTGGCCACGGGGCTCATCTCCAAGGCCGCCCCCCAGATCAACATCCTCACCGAGGGCTTCCCCGTTTCCATCTCCATGGCCTTTGTGCTGATCCTGTTGACCATGCCCTTTATGGTGGAGGCCTTCTCCCGGGTGGTGGACACGGGCTTCCGGAACATTGAGTCCCTGTACATCGCCATAGGGCGGCAGTTGGGGGGCGGATCATGAGCGCCCGCTTTGACGGGGATTCGGGAGCCGCTCTCCTCATCGACCTGCAGTGGTTCGCCGCGGAGGACGAGGGGCGCACCGAGGAACCCACCGAGTACAAGATACAAAAGGCCCGGGAGGAAGGCCGGGTCGCCAAGAGCCAGGAGCTTATAGGCGCGCTGACGCTGCTGCTGCCCGCGCTGGCGATCTTCTTTCTGGCCCCCTCCATGTTCAGAATCTGCATAGAAATGCTGCGTTTCTACTTTCTCCGCGCCGCGGAGCTGGATCCCCTGCGGGACCGGATCGCGGCGCGGGCCTTCTTTGAGTACCTGGCCCGGCTGGCCCTGCCCATAGCCGCGGCCGCGGTCTTCGCGGCGATTTTTTCCAACCTGGCGCAGACCGGGTTTCTCTTCACCACCAAGCCCCTGGTCCCGGATTTTTCCCGGGTGGTTCCCCGGCTGGGCCGCTATTTTCAGAAGACCCTGTTTTCCCTGGAGGGGCTCTTCAATATAGGCAAGTCCGTGGTCAAAATGGCCATCATTGGAGTCGTGGCGTTTTTCCTGATCCGCGGCGAACTAGAGCGGCTGGCCAACCTTCAAACGGCGAATCTGTGGACGGGCTTTACCGCCGCGGCGTCCCTGGCGATAAGGATGCTGCTCATCTGCGCGGTTCTGCTGCTGCTGCTTTCCATACCGGACATAATATTCCAGCGCTGGCAGTACCGGGAATCCCTCAAGATGTCCAAGCAGGAAGTGAAGGAAGAGCGGAAGATGTACGAGGGGGATCCGCTGATCAAGTCCCGGCTGCGGCAGCGGATGCGGGAGCTTCTGAGCCGCAACATCGCGGTCGCCGTGCCCCAGGCGGACGTGGTCATCGCCAACCCTACCCACTACGCGGTGGCGCTGGAGTACCGGGCGGGGATGGAGGGCCCCATGGTGAGCGCCAAGGGGGAAGACGAGCTGGCCCTGCGGATCCGCCGCATAGCCCTGGAACACGAGGTGCCGGTGGTGGAGAACCGGCCCCTGGCGCGGGCGCTCTACGCTGACGCGGAGCTGGGGGAGATCATCCCCGAGGCCTATTACCTGGCCGTGGCGGATGTTCTGGCCCACGTGTACCGCCTCAACGAGGAACGGCGCAGAAACGCCGGCCTTGGGGCGTAGGAGCAATGAAGGAGTAGCATAATGTCGGATGCGCGAAGCGGCGCGGCGCCGCGAAACATTTTTGGAAACGCCACGGAACTGGCCATGGCCGCGGCGGTGGTTGCGGTGGTGATGATGGTTGTCATCCCCCTGCCTACGGTCCTGCTGGACATGCTTATGGCGATGAACCTGGTGCTGGCGCTGCTGATCCTCCTCATCGTTATCTATACCCGGAAAGCCACGGACTTTAGCATATTCCCCACGGTGCTGCTGGTTTCAACGGTCTTCGGCCTGGCGCTGAACATTTCCTCCACCAGACTGATCCTTACCCGGGGGGCGGCTTTCAACGGCCGCATGATCCGGGCCTTTTCCTCCTTCGTGGTGGGGTCCGGCGGCGTCGAGGGCCTGGTGGTGGGCTTTGTGATCTTCATCGTCATCATCGCGGTGCAGGCCATGGTCATCACCAAGGGCGCCACCCGCATCGCCGAAGTGGCGGCCCGCTTTGCCCTGGACGCCCTGCCGGGGAAACAGATGGCCATAGACGCGGACCAGGCGCTCACCGAGGAGGAGTCCCGGGCGCGGAAGGATGATCTACAAAGGGAGGTTGACTTTTACGGGTCCATGGACGGCGCCAGCAAATTCATCTCCGGAAGCGTCAAGGTGGGGATCCTCATCACCGTGGTAAATGTCCTGGGGGGGATCATCATCGGCATGGCCATCCACGGCGAGCCCTTTGCCGCGGCGGTGGGAACCTATGTGTCCTTCTCCATCGGGGACGGCCTGCTCTCCCAGTTTCCCGCGCTGCTCATTTCCACTGCCACGGGCATCATCGTTACCCGGTCGGTTTCCAACGGCACCTTCGGGGAGGATGTTTCGGACCAGTTCTCCCGGGACGCGCGGATCTACTGGATAGGCGCGGTGGTTCTGGCGCTCCTGGCCCTGCTGCCGGGTTTCCCCTGGTACGTGCTGCTCCCCCTGGCCGCGCTGCTGTCGATTCTGGCGCTGCGCCTGGGCCGGCGCCGGACCAGGCGGGAAGACGACGCGGCAAGGTCCGCGGAGGCAAAGCGGGCCAAACCGGAGGCCGCGGAAATGTCCCCGGTGGTGCCCCTGGACCGCCTGTCCCTGGAACTGGGCTACGGGCTCATCCCCCTGGTGGACCGGGAGAAGGGCGCGGAGCTCCTGGAACGGGTGCACCGGATACGCCGGGAATCCGGGCTGGACCTGGGGCTGGTGATCCCCAAGATACGGATCATCGACAATATCAAGCTGGAGCCCTCGGAGTACTGCTTCAAGATCCAGGGTGTGGACGTGGGCCGGGGCAAGATCCGCATGGGCTACTACCTCTGCATCAACCCCGGGGGGGTGAAGGACGAGCTGCCCGGGGAAAAGACCCGGGACCCCACCTTCGGCCTGCCCGCGCT
>JAIROB010000230.1 GCA_031257695.1 Treponema sp.
CCAAAAATATCGGTATGCAATCCGCGACCCGGGGCATCACCAGGGTATGGGAGCGGGACTGAACACCGACCATGCTGTTGCCGCAAAACCCGAACACGAGGAGTATGGTCTTCCCTTCAGGAACGCTGTCAATGCTTTCCTGAATGCACTCCCGCAGCTTGTCCGGCCATGCGTGCTTGCCCGATTCTGTAAAGGTAACGGGAATATCGACGCCCCGCCTTTGCATAGCCAGTTCAAGCTCCGGCGCCAGGGTCTTGCACGCGACAATATGGATATTTTCAAGCGGTTTATCAGCCATAGGCGTCCTCTTGTTCCAAAATCCTCCGGGGAACAGCCGCGAAGGGAAAACAGAATTAGAACATCTCCTTGCTCATCCGGTCAATTTCTTCATTCACGGCTTCGTATACGCCGGGATAGGTGCTTCCCGGTCCGCCCATGGTAAGACAGGGAATAAAATACAGTTTGCCATTGCTCCGGCAGGCGCGCTCAACCTCGGATCGCACCAGCTCTTTTGTCCAATCCTCCTTGTCTAGCACCCCATTGTTGAGATCCCCCATGAAGGATATTTTTCCGCCGTGCTTTTTAACCAGTTCCGGCACCTTATTGGTGGTGATGCAGCCCTGGAACACATCCACCCCCATTTCGATCATTTCGGGAACTAGCGTCGCCGCGTAGGAATCGCTGTGATGCACAATAATCTCCACTCCATGGCTCTTGTAGAAGGCATATATCTTTTTGTACGCGGGCAGATAAAATTCGTCAAACATTTCGGGGGACATGAACGTTGAAATCTGGGTTCCCCAGTCGTCGTGGTGAAACAAGGCGTCGGGTTTGAGGTATTTCGTAACCCCTTCGGCGTATTTAAGCTCATATTCGGTGATATAATCCACCAGCTCGTGCATCGCCTCGGGTTCTTCGAACAGAGCCGCCAGGCAATCGTCGATCCCCATCAGGTAATGGCACTGTTCAAAAACACCGCAAAAGAAGGTTGCCGTGGAAAAATATTCCTTCTTGTCCACCGCCTCTGCTATTTTGATGTACTGCTCCCATGCTTCGCTTGCGTAGTCGGTTTTCGGCATCTTGACCACCTCTTTCCACTTGGCAACATCCTTGAGTACCTTATGGGCCGCGTCATGAACCGGGAAAGGCCCGGGATGGCCTTTTATCCACCTCACGGTGACGCCCCAGGCATTAACCGCTTCGCCTCCCGGAGCCGGCGAAGCCGAAGCGGCGCTTATCGGGTTTCCCGCGGCATAGTTGGGCCCCATAAGAAGCTGCAAAGCCTCGTACTGCTTGACAAACCGATCGGGTTTGCCCCCCCGGATGGTTTCCAAAAAATTTTGCCGTCTTGTAAGCACCTTGAACCTCCTCAAAAAATAACATGTCCTCTGAGCCTGTCCCAAAACCCCAGTGTTTTTTCACAGGCTCTTGGAAAAAGCGGCCTAACCCCCCTTCCCCCTCTAAATCTAAGGGGGCTGTTCTAAAAACTGAAATTTTGGAACAGCCCCCTATTTTAAATCATAACTGCATGCGAGTCAATGGACTTGTTTAAGAACCCTATGGTTCTTAAACAAGTCTTGCAAAATGTTCCACATTTTGCTGTTTTTTATCGGAATTTGTTTAAAAACTGAAGTTTTTAAACAATTCTAATAAACATATTCCTGTTTGTTTTATAATATAGCCAATTGTCTATTATTAAATATGGAATGAGGCTTACCATAAAATTTATTGAATAAATTATTCCGGTTTCTGCAAAGATATTTTGATAATATCCTTGCAATTGCAAATGGCCCACAGAGACCAATTACTCCAAGAATACTTCCCCCAAAAATTATGTTGGGATTGTCCCGCCATTTACTATGACTTAACCATGCCAATAAAAACCAACAAAACCAGGGCACAAAAACTGCTATGCCATAAAACAATACGGGATGATTATATTTCTTTAACTGCATTTTAACCTCCATTTTTTTTCAGAATCATGTCAATTGGCATTTCGCATAATTTTGTTGTTTCCACCGATACCTCCATTACACAGTGTTTGTGCGTCCCCAGAAACCGCTTGCGCGGTAATCAGAAAGCCTGGGGATCCATGGGGCGCCTTGGGCGCAGGGCTTTTGTTGTGGGCATTGTGTGGGCGCGCTGCTCCGCTCTTTAAACACCCAATCCCCGCGCCACAGGCCCCCTATGGGCCCCTAAACTGCATGCGTCCCCGCTAACCTCATTCGGGCCCATAGGGGGGCGAAGCAAAAAAAGGCTGCGGCCGGAAATCGGCGTTTCACCTCCTTTTTCGGGGCGGTTTTCTCCCGTCGAAAAGGCCGCAGCCCAGGTAGTACTTCAGATCCCCCAGCCACAGGCGCAGCAAGCGGCGGTCAAGAACCTTTCCCGCCAGGACTTTGAGGGGATGCCGGATCACGCGCCGGAGAATACCGAAAAGCTGGGAGGGGTCCATAAAACATTCCCAATGGCATTTTTCGCAGAAAGGCTGTTGCGCGCCGGATCCTGTTCCAAGTTCGGCGACAGACGCTCCCAGGTCTTCGTCTCCCCGGTAGCCGCAGGGATAGATATGTCCGTCCCGGCTGTCCATATAGTAGTAACAGATTCCGCCCAGGCAGGGAAACAGCAGATCCCGTGGATTTTTCCGGGAAAGGATGTAGAGCGTCGAAAGGGGGGTGAAGATCCGTATGGACGCTTTAAAAGCCGGTATAGTCTCAAGCAGGGCCCTGAACACCAGGCGCAGTTCGCGGCGGGAAAAATTCACCATGGGGTCCCCGGAAATGGCTCCGTAAGCGGGGGTTCCCGTTCCCGGATCCAGGCCTGCGAAACTCATGGGGTAGCAGACATTGGCCATGGTAAAACCCATGTCGACAGCCTTGGCAAAAAAGGCGCGGAAACCCCGGCGGAAGCTCCTGTAAAACGCGTATTCCTCCCTCCTGTCGCCCGGACGCGGGATCAGATCCCCGGCGATATGGCGGTTTATCCCCAGATTGACCGCGGGGTACAGGCCCCGGGCATGAAACACCGGCAGGGCCTTGCCGATGCCGTCGATTACCCCCGGAAGCCCCCGCAGCCGTTCGTGGGTTGCGGTGTCCGCGGAATCCATGCTGATCCAAAAGTTCCGCAGAGCGCTTTTCGCCAGGGAATCGGCAAAGGGGATCAGGCGATCCAGCCCCGCTGCATCTCCACCGGGGGCAAACATATAACCGTTGGTTCCGCTGCGAAGGTAGGGGATCCCCAAGCCCCCGGCATAGTCCAGCAAAGCGAGCATGGCGGGGATATTGATAAAGGGCTCGCCCCCGGTAAAGGACACCGCCTCGACACCCTTTTCAGCGCAGTCCCTGAGCGCCCGCCTGACGGTCTCTGCCGGAAGATCGGTCCGGGGGATCTTCGCTTCCCGGCGCATGCCGCACTGGGGACAGCTCCCGTTGCAGCGGTTGGTTATCTGGATGACAAGCTGGCCGGGAAGCCGGGAGGGCCGGGCAAAGGCCAGGGCGAAAGGAGCGGCCCACCGGGGGCGGCGGATCACGAGGCCCTCTGCCAGCAGCGCCGCCGCCGTTCCGCAATCACCGCGGCATAGGTGTCCAGGAGCCCGTCAAAGACGCGGTTCCAGTCCCTGGCCAGGGCGGTTTTCCGGGCCTTATCCGCCAGGCCGCGGCGCAGATTCGAGTCTTCCATAAGGAGGATCAGATTTTCCAGAAAGGTTTCCCGGCTGCCCCGGGGACAGAGCAGGGCGTTGTTGCCCTGGGAAAGAAAATCCGTAACCCCGCCGCTTGCCACCCCCGCCACGGGTAGGCCCGACGCCATGGCTTCCAGAGCGGCGTTGCCGAAGGTTTCGGTCCCTGAAGGAAAGGCGAAACAGTCCGCGGACGCGTACATTTGTGAAAGCTCCCTGCCCCGCAGAAATCCTGTCAGAACCACATTGGGCGGATTCTGTTTTCGGATCCTTTCGGCATAGGGCCCGTCCCCGGCAAACACAAATACTGTTTTTCCGGGAAAGCGGCGCTCGATTTCCGCTGCCCCGTAGAGCAGCATATCGAGGCCCTTTTCCGGGGAAAGGCGGCCCGCGTAGAGGAATATGAATTTGCCTTTTCCAATCCGGCTCCGCAGTTCCTCGCTCCGGCAGCGGGGATTAAAGATCTCCGTGTCGATTCCCCGGGACCAGAGGCCCAGGTTCGAGTATTGCCTGTGGAAAAGGTCCTCCAGGGTCTGCCGGGAAGGCGCCAGGATCCGGTGGGCAAAGCGGTAAAACCAGGACAGGTATTTTTCCAGCGCGGGTTTGAGGAACCCAAGCCTGAAATAACGCAGGTATTCGCCGTAGTTGGTGTGGTAGCTCATCACCAGGGGAAGGCCGCGGCTCACGGCATACCGCATGCCCCGAAAACCTATCCCCAGTTCGGTGCTTACATGCACCAGGTCCGGCTTAAAACGGTCACAGATCCTGTCAATTTCCCGGAAATAGGGAAAGGCCAGGCGGCTTTTCGGGGATAAGGGCGCCTGCAGGCCCTTAAAACGGCACAGAGTCCGGTAGGGGGAATGTCCGCTCTCCCGGCGGTTCGGTGGCTCCCCGTAGTCGTAGGCAGGAACAAAAACCGTGTGATGGATACCCTTGTCGTCCAGATAAGCGCCGAGCCTGGAAAGGGTATTGGCGACCCCGTTTACCTCCGGGCTGTAGGTGTCGGTAAAATAAGCGATTCGCATTATTCCTCCTTGTTGGCATAGACACAGTATGAAGGAGGAATATGAAATGAGCGTTATGGAATTGTAAATTGCCGGTCAAATTGCCGGGGCCTGTTCAAAGGCAGGAAACCGGCAATTCCGAATTCAAGATCCTAAAACCGAAAAGCCGGGGGATCCGTCCTGTATTTCCGCCAGTTTGTTTTTCAGTTCCGACTCAATTTTTACCAGATCCGCCTCCGCGGATTTACGGGCTGCCCTGCCCTTTTCCTGAATGGCAATCGTTTCTTCCAGGGTGGCGATAAGATCGGCGTTGACTTTTTTAAGGGTCTCAATTTCCACGATTCCCCTTTCGCCCATGGCCGCCACGGAAGCGCCGGTTTCCCTGAGCGTCTGCGAATTTTTCAGGAGGAGTTCATTGGTGGTCCTGTCCACTTCCTTCTGCATGGCAAGGGCCCTGGTTTGTTTAAATATCCCCATGGCGATAATGATCTGGTTCTTCCACAGGGGTATTGTGGTCAGAATGGAGGTCTGGATCTTATCCACCAGAATACGGTTGTTGTTCTGCACCATCCTGATCTGTGGAGCCAGTTGTGTTGCTATGGCTTTGCTGAGGGTGAGATCGTAGATTTTCTTTTCAAAGCGGCTGGTCATTTGAACCATGTCGTTCACCTGCTGCGCAGCCATGGGATCATCGGACCCTTGCGCCCCGCGTTTCAGGCGGGGAATAACCCTTTCGTTCAGATCCTTTGCTTTGAGCTTCCCCGCGGCGATATGGGCCTCCAGTTCCATGAGACACTCTTTGTTGTGATCGAACATAATATCAAAGAGGCCTATGTCTTTTAACAGATCCATCCGGGCCTTTTCCAGATCCGCGCTGATCCTGTCAATCTGAACCTCCAGCTTTTCATACCGGGAAATAAAAGTTCTCAGACTGTTAAACAGTTTTCCTACGATGGGGATTCTGTTCGCCAGGGCGGAGGGGGACAATTCGTCAACCCGGGCGCCCCTTATGGTTCCCAGCAGGCTGGCCATCATGATTCCCACATAGCCTGAGTCCTTGTTGCGGACATTTGCCAGCACGCCGTCGGAAAAGTCGGCGATTTTGCTCTGAATCCCCGCCGCGTATTGCGCTATCTGCTGCGAATCGGTAACGTCAATGGCATTCGCCAGTTCCATTGCCCGGGACCTTATGGTTTCGGGAATGGCCAATTCCTCTGAATCTGTTTTGCCCGGCGCTTCTTCCATAGTTTCCTCCCCACATTTATTGCGATAGTATGTCCATGATCCTTTGCATGGTGTCCGGGTTTGGGAGCCGGATCACCTTTCGTACCTCCCCCGGAACCCCCGGTATGTCAAAGTGTCTGCCGGTCTGCCGTCCCGAAGCTATGCCGGTGCGAAAACCGTGGGTTTCCCAGGCCAGGGTCTGAATTTCTTTTTCCAGCAGCGCGTCCAGCACCCGTTCGCCCCTGTCGGTCAGAGCAATGAAGGGATGGGCGCTCCAGACCGTTGGCTCCGGGTAGAGGACCGCGATGTCCTCTTTCACATAAGCCCAGTCGCCGGGGCGCTCAACCGAGAATTCCAGGATCTGGCTTTCATAGCCGACGATGAGCGGCTTGGCGCCTATGCCGGTTTTGAGAAAGCTGTTGAAAAGATCCGCCGACGAAGTTTCAAGATACCCCAGTTTGCTAAAAAACCTTTTTAATTCCCGGCCATTTGCGGCGAGGCTTTCTTCGTCCGCCACTTCCCCCTTGTTCAGCATATTGGCCACGAGGCCCGCAAACATATTGCCCGAATTTGATTTAAGGGGATCGGTGGATATGACGTAAATAGCGCCGTATAATTCATCGAGGCCTATGGCGCTCCACCTGGTGTCCGCCATAACCGCGTCTATCAATTTGGCAAGGTCTATATATTCGGTTTCACCTTCGCTGCGGACCCAGCCTTGTTTTTTGAAAGCCTCGGACACGGATCTTCTGGCGTAGAGCGCCAGGGGGGAATTAAACACGACCTCCGCCCGCTTGTAGGCGGAGCCGTATTTTTGCCTGTAGAGTTCCAGCGCCGTGTAGTTTGAAGGAAAGAGGTAGTCCATATTCTCCAGGGGGGCGCTTACCATGTCTATGGAGCCCGCTTTTTTGTAGTGAAGATCGACGGCGTATTTTTTTTCCATGACGCGGCTGAACCGCTCGTCGTCAAAGAGGCCGGACTTCTCGCCCCCCAAATAACCGTCCACGGCGGCCTGCCGGGGTTTTGACCCAAAGACGGTTTGATACGCCGCGGCGCCCGCTATAACCAGCGCCAGGATGACAAGTCCCGGGATGCGGCCTTTCACGGGTCCTCCATCCTGACGGCGTTTTCCATGAGCCTGATGTCCGCCTCAATATCGATAACATCGCTGGAAATCAGCCGGGAAAACTGCGCGGTCATTCCCCGTAGAATCGAGTCCAGCGCGGAAATGGTTTTTTCCCGTAATGACCCAAGGCGTTCCGTTTCAATTTCCAGGGATGTTAAATTATAGTATTTGGTCAGTATGTCATTTGCCTTGTCCAGATAGTACGTAAAAAACCGCCGGGCCATGATCGCCTTGTGGGGATTTTTTTTGATGTATTCGACTATTTTTTCCCCCTCCCGGCACACCTTCTGCGCCTTAGTTTTTATACGCTGATCCATTGACGCGTCCAGAATATTTTTAATCGAAGCCAGATCCTTTTCCCCTTCCTCAAGCAGCGCCAGGATCTCTTTTCCGTTCTTTACGTCCCCCAGGTCCGGGCCGGCTGGTCCGGAAACAGGGGTTAAGAGGAAACTCAACCCCCAAAAACAACCCAGGGACAGGAGGGCGGCAATAATGATGTTCCATTGCAGCACGATGAAAAAGAGGACAAATGCAGCAAGGGCAATCAGCAGCGCCGCCGCGGCGCGGATCAGGTTATTTTTTTTCGTTCCGGGCATTTCCGCGGCTCAGCCTCCGGTCATGGATCATTAAAACAACGGGGCCCCCCACAATTCCAACCGGAAACAGGAAATGCAGCCAGGACAGGCCGGAGAACAGCGCGGGGATAATAACGCAGATAAGCATAAGCAGCAACAGGCCCGCGAACCACATACACAGCGTCTTATTGAATATCCTTATCCTGCTGTCCGTCATATACGCCTCCTAATTGTACCCCTTGGCGTTTCTAAAGGCCGTCGTCAGGTCCGTTTTCCCGTCGAAAACCCGTGCCCTGGTCAGGGACGCCAGGCTGTCAAGCTGCTTCTGGTTGGCGTCTCCGAACATGATGGAAAACACGGGAACATCCAGGCTTTCCATGCCGGCAGTTCTATAGCGCTCGCTGAACTCCTCAAAATAATCTTCCGATTCGCCGTCGGTCAGAACAATGACGGAACTGATATAGCCGCCGGCGTTGCGCCGCCCCATCAGATCGAAACACAGGATAATGGGCTCGTACATATTCGTTCCGCCCCCGGGCCGCGCCGCGTTGATTTGATAGTACACGTCAAGCAACTCCTTTGGATCATTCCCTGAAACGCTGATAATTTGCCTGATTCCGCTGTTGAAGAGGATAAAAACGCTTTCGTCTTTTTCGCCCGCCCCCAGCAAATTGGCTTTTGCGATATTCTGATCCAGCAGATTCCGCATAGCTTCTTTGATCTGCGCTTCCCCGGCGCCCTCCATGCTGCCGCTAAAGTCCAGACAGTAAAACGTGAGGGAAGGTTTCCTGAGCTTTTCCTGGTACAGTTCCAGGGCTTTTTCTATGGTCGCCGCGTCGGGCATTTTAACTACGGACAGGGTTTTGTTAATGTCTATCCCGTCGTCGGCGTTAAAAGCGTTTCTGCTTTTGCCGCTTATGGGGATAAAGCCCGTGCGACGCCCGGTTTTTTGAATGGCAAGCTGCACAGGGGAGGATAACAAATAGTCTTGCAGTTTTTTAAACAGCGTCTCTTTTTCGGCATTGCCCTTGTCAATATAGCCCAGGGGCGAGTCTGCCATGGCCACCCCCTCTTTGGGATACACCGCGTACAGGGCTTCCCGCCCTTCTTCCCTGAGCCGCCGGTTCGCGCTGATGATCAGGGTTTCGTAGTTTACCATGGCGTCGTAATCCGATGACAGGAACAGATCCTTGAGCCAGTCGGAGCTGCCGGAGGATCGGTTGACGCCCCCGAGCAATTCGCTGACGGATTGCTGCAGGGCCGGATTGTCTAAGTCGCCTGAGCGTATCATCTCCGGGTTGCCGAGGAAGGCGTACAAGAAGCTGATATACGCGCAGGCCCCGGAATTGGACTGGGTGGCGCTGGTCATGCAAAATGTCAGTTTCTTCGACCGTATGGCCGCGAGAATATCGGAGACGGAAACATCCCGGTCCGTAAAACCCAGTCTCCGGGCAACGCTCTTTTTTATGCCGAAGACCACCGGGGTCTGATAAACGCTGGTCTGGCGCTTTACCCTGAACGAAGTGTCCCCCAGGGAAATCCATATGCTGTTCGCGGGCCAGACAGCATCGTATTCGGCGCCTCCCTGCCGTAAAATTTGCATGATGTCCAGGGAGCCCATATAGCTTATGCGTATGGAGGCGCTGTTTTTTCCGCAGAAATCTTCCAGCAAGAATTCCAGGTCCCGGTTTTCGGATCCGGAAAGGATCGCTAAGGGGTTTTTCAGGCCGGCGTCTTTTGCCCGTATAGTAGTGGTAGCGCCGTTCCTGGACACCGTAAGATCCGAGGGCGGTTTTTCGGCGCTTCCCCCGTTTTTGACGCACCCGGCCAGGATGAGGGCCAACAGGGCCGCGTGCAAACAGCCTGATTTAAGCGTTAGAGCCATGCCGCATTTTTGCGTATTGTTGTCAAAACCCCATGGGAAACGTGTCAAATGTAGGCAAATTTGAATCCCCCGGGCTTGCCGGATAACGGGGGCCCGGCGGGGGCTAACCGATGACTTTGCTTATCGCTTCCACACTGAAATCACAGGTAGCCTGCGCTGCCTCGGGGATGCTGAGTTCGGGAACGCGGCGTTTTATGGCCGCCATGGAGGGGAGCAGGGTAGTAAAGATGATGCTCTCCTCCCTGGAAAAGCTCTCCAGGCAGGGCAGCGCGGGCCCGGTTAAGGCGGGGAGCGCCGCTATGCCTTCCCGGTAGCCGCGGAGGAATTCCGCCGCGCCCATGCTCGCCCTGCCCGAGGCAAAGATCCTGCGGGGCGCAGAATCGCTGGCCGGGGCGCTCCGGTTTTCAAGCGCCATCGGGGAGGGCGCTCCCGCGGCGGCGCTTACCCTGGCGGCGATGGAGCGGGCCTTTTCTTCAAGCCGTTTCCGGTACATGGTCATGGCCTTTGTTTCGTAGCGCCAGGAACCGCCTTCTCCGCTCCGCCTGGAAAGGGGGGTCCGGTAGAGAAAGGCTGAATGGAGATTCTCCAGGGGGTTGTTTCTGGTTTGCCGGTTTTCAAAGAGGGCGCGGATATAGCTTCCCCGGGCGTAGGAGACTCCTTTAGGATAGGAAAAATCCGCGCCGTACAATTCAATAGTCCGGGCGCCCAGGTATTCCGCCAGGGACAGCGCGGCATAGGTAACGTTGGCGCCGGAGGTGTCCAGTTCAGGAATGGGCCGCCAGTACCGGGAAAGGTACCGGGTCAGGGGGTGGCCCCCGGAAAAAAAGTAGGGCCGGGCGGATCGGGACGCCACCAGGGGCGGGCTTGCCAGGTCCAGAAAGAGCAGGGTATGTTCAGGGAGCCCCGCCATGAAGTGGTAGTAGCTTATGTGCTGGCAGTCGATCGACACCACCGCGTCCGGTTCCAGGCCGGCGCCGAGCAGGCTGGGCAGGGAAGTGTCCACGGCGATAATGAAGGGCCGGTTCTTTTTTTCCTGCAATAGCGGCAGCGTGTCGTCCAGGCTGGGGCCGGCCGCGCAGATCGCCGCGCTGTGTATAGGGGGAAGCGCCGGCAATAGCTGTTCCGCCTGTGGCAGGTTGCGGATGATGTTGGAAAACCAGCGCTTCCCAAAATGGGCCTGGACCGAATAATCCGCGGACACCGCGTCTATGGCGGACTTAATATGGAGCGCGGCGTCGTT
>JAIROB010000067.1 GCA_031257695.1 Treponema sp.
TCTGGGGCGGATTTGAACCGGCTAACGTATTGATTTGTGGGGGTATTAAACCCGCATAAAATCCATACCTATCAGAACCAACCATACCCCGTCCGCTCTGCGGCGGGGTTGGTTGATTACGTTGTTTTTTATTCCCGTCATGTATTCCTTCTTAAACGAGCAGAGGGGAAAACGCGGAAATCTTGCCAATGGGTAACGCCTCTGGGCCCGGGGCGTTGGCGGCTACTGCGCCCGCTCCGGTTCGATGATTTTTATGTCCCGCAGGTGGCGCCGCTCTCCCGCGGGGCGGCCGTCCGCAAAGGCCAGCTCCTCCGACCATTCCTCGCCCTCCACGGTTACGATTTGCTGCTGGAGATTCCAGAGCTTGTCCCGGTCCTTTTTGTCAATATGCCATTCCCGGTCTTCATTGGAAAGGAGCAGCTCTATTCCGGGGCCGCTCCCCACGAGCCGCACCGTGCCGGTAACCCTGAGGGTCTCCGGCTTTTCGCCGCGGTCCCCCGCTCCCAGGGCCGCGGCCAGCGCCGCGCAGAGCAGGAAGACCGCCCCAAGGAGGGGCGGGCGCGGATCCTTAGCCGTCCCCATCGTCCGGCCTTCCCAGAATATCCCGGGCGTCAATTACCCAGGAATCCCCCGCCGGCCCCGCGCTCCTGCCGGTTCCCGTAGAGGGAGGAGGCTGCGGTATGGCCTCCTCCCCGCCGCCGGTTAGGCGCCCCCGTTCATCGGAATCGTTTTTCCTTTCATTGCTATTAAAGGTCAGGAGCCTCCCGTTTGGATACAGGGCGTCGAGGCTCACCAAAGGCTCGGACGGAGAATCCGCGGCTTTGCGAAGCCCCGCGTACCTAATGTTCGGGCCTCCACTGCCGGGGAGAGCGCCGGGGGAATCGCCGGCTAAGCTGTATACCCCTTCGCCGGGCCACAACTGCTGTGTCCGTCCTCCAAGGGCCCATACCTGCAGTTCGCTTATTTCGTCGTGGTAACCGTAGAGTCCCTCAGGGCTGTTGATGTAGTTTGCCGCCAGCCAGGAGCGCAGGATCGTTTCCCAGCTTGTGGAGCCAAGCTCCGCCGCGAAGGTTCCGGAAATCGCTTCGGTGACCGCCCGGTAATCGGACTGTTCGGATGCGATGATCCTTCGAAAAATTTCAAGCCCGCCGGATTGTATCCTGAGCCATTGGAAGAAAAGATACACCGTGGAATATTCATCCAGGATGTAGGCGGGCCGCTCTCCCCAGACAAAAAAGTTGTTCCCCTGCTGGATGGTTTCGCTATAGGCAAACTGGGTAATCCGCTCTTTGTTATGCTGCCCAAGGTAGACATATTCCGCGGCGGCGGAAAGCCCCTCGTCAATCCAGATGTCCATCGATCTGTATCCATTGGAAGATCTCATGGAAAAATTGATGAAATGCTGGAGCTCGTGGGCAATGGTGGCGTAGGAATCCTTTGAACCGAGGCTTGAGGGATAGGTGTCCACATAGAGCATATCCCGTTCATTGGAATGATCGTTAGAGCTTGATAAAAGCAGATCGTTGCTGAAAAAATACCCCGCCGTATAGGCCCCTGTGCCGTTGAATCCGTCTTTGATGTCCAGCAGAAGCAGGGTTAATTTTCCGTCTCCGTCCACATCGCTGTCCTCCATTATCTTGTCGGAGCCGAAGGTTTCCACAATTACCGGATAGATCTTTTCGTCATACTCCCTGGCAACCTCCACTCCCGCGGCAACCGATACCCCGGCGCTTCTCTCAGCCCAAACGACGCATTTTCCGCCCTCCGCAAGCAGGACCGAGTCAACCGTATAATATTTATTGGTCGCTAAATTTTGCGCCCAAAAGGTTCCGGCTTCAAGATCCTCGTAGGGGTTCCGCACCGCGGCCTGGGGGCAGGAAATCATCAAAAAGAGGACGCTTAAAAGGGCAATAAAAACGGCGCAGGGCAGGAGGGGATTCTTCATAAGCCGATTATAGCGCTAGCCAAGGCGGCGGGAAAGCTACGGGTGAAGACTTTCAGGAATTCTGAATTCAAGCGCAAACCTCACGAAACAAGGGAAGCTATCCTAAAAAAAGAAGTTTTTGAACAGCCCCAACTAACCCTTAAATTAGTCCTAAATAACAAATAATGTCAAGGGGCGCACTGGCTTGCCCGCCTTCCTTGATTCGGGCTGTTTCCCTGACGCCAAAAAGGGGGTATACTAACCGGGCAATGCCAGGCAAACCCTTTGTTATAGACGGCTTCGGGAGCTATGGCCCCGGCAAGGTTCTGATTATCGCCGAATTGGGCACCTCCCACGGGGGCTCCGCGGCCAAGGCCAGGGAACTGGTCGACGCGGCCGCGGCTTCCGGCGCGGACTGCGTTAAATTCCAGATAGTCTACGCCGGCGAGATCCTCCACCCCAACACCGGGGAAGTGGCGCTCCCCGGCGGTTCCGTGCGGCTCTACGACAGGTTTAAGGAACTGGAAAAAGACATCGGTTTTTATGCGGACTTGAAGGACTATGTTGAATCCCGGGGCCTGCTGTTTCTGGCCAGCGTTTTCGGCCCGCGAAGCGCCCGGGAACTGCGGAGCCTCCGGCCCCGGCTGCTGAAAATCGCCTCCCCGGAGCTGAACTACACCGGCCTTTTGACGGAGCTTGCCGGCTACGGCCTGCCCGCGCTGCTGAGTTCCGGCGTTTCCCGGCTTGGCGACATCGAGTCCGCCCTGGAGATTTTCCCGCCGGAACGGGCCTGCCTGCTCCACTGCGTAACCGCCTACCCCGCGCCGGAACGGGACTACAACCTCCGCCTCCTGCCCAACCTGGCCGGGATCTTCGGCTGCGCCGTGGGGGTCAGCGACCACAGCCTTGACCCGGAGCTGGTCCCTGCCCTGGCGGCCGCCCTGGGCGCGGCGGCAATCGAAAAGCACTTCTGCCTGAGCCGGGACGATCCCGGCCTGGACGACCCCATAGCCCAGAGCCCGGCGGATTTTGAGCGGATGGTCCGGGCGGCGCGCCACGCGTCCTCCCAAAGCCCCGAAGCGGCGCTGGAAGCCATTGTCAGGGAACGGGGCAGGGATACGGTGGAGGCCGTGCTTGGGGACGGGGTCAAGCGGCTGGCCCCCTCGGAACGGGCCAACTACGAGCGGACCAACCGCTCCCTCCACGCACTGCGGGACATAGCCGCCGGAGAAACTCTACAGGCGGAGGACTTTGCGGCGCTGCGCACGGAAAAAGTGTTGAGGCCCGGGCTGCACCCAAGCTGGGAAAAAAAACTGGCCGGCAAAAAAACTACCCGGTTCATCCCCGCAGGGGAAGGGATTGTAGCGGAGGATCTGCTCCAGTAAAAATATATCCGCACAGGCGGGGGCGTTACGGGTCGTCCTCGTTCATGTTGGCTATCATCTGCATGGACTCCTCAAGCGCCTGGGTTTTGTCCATCATGTCATGGTAGCCGGTCTTGATCGCCTCCGCGTGTTCCCGCAGTTGCACCAGGGCGGCGGTGATCTCCCGGCTTCCTATGGACAATTCCCCCAGACTGTTGATGAGCTCCGTCATGGTGCCGGCAAACCCGTTTATCTCCTCCGCCATGGTGGTGATCAGGTTATCGGTCGCGGAGGAACGGACCGTGGTTATTTTTATGCCATCCACAATCTCTGTTAAGGTATGGGAAATATTCCTGGAATTTTCACGGGTTGTTTCGGAAAGGCGGCGGATTTCCCCGGCCACCACCGCAAAGCCCTCCCCTGCGTCCCCGGCGTGGGCCGCCTCAATAGCGGCGTTCATGGACAGCAGGTTGGTGTTGGCGGCAATGTTTCCGATTACTTTTATTGTGGAGCCGACTCCCTCAACGCCCCGGGAAATGCTCTGCACCGCTTCAATGGTTTCGCGCATGGACGCCCTGCCCTGCTGCACATTGGCCACCAGTTCCTGAATGGCGCTTTGCTTTTTTTGAGCCGTGGCGGCAGTACTGTTAATGGTGGCCATCATCTCTTCAATGGCCGCGGAGGATTCCTCAATGGCCGACGCCTGCCGGATGATCTGAAAGTTGAGGTTTTCGATAAGCTCGTTGATGCCCTTCATAAAATCAAGGGATTTTTCAACCTGGGTGTTGAGGTTTTGGTTGAGGGTCTCAATGGTTTCCCGGTCGTCCTCCATGATGGCCAGGCCGTAGTGGTGGCAGTTTTCCGGACGGTTGAGGCCGTTGAAAATAGCGAGGGCCATGCCGTAACAGGTTCCGTAGCCGCAGGTGTTGCAGTCGTAGAAATCCTGTTCGCCGTATTTCCGCAGGCTTCGGTACACCCCGATGAG
>JAIROB010000132.1 GCA_031257695.1 Treponema sp.
CGCATCAGCGCCCCCGCCAAGGATCCCCATCCGCGGCTTGTCAGCTTTTCCGGGGTGATCGGCGTTCAGAAAGACCCCGCGCTTTTCAACGAACTGGCGCTGGCCTTTGCGGACCAGCCCTTCTGCTGGATAGGGGACGGCCCCCTGCGGGACAGGCTGGGAGCGCGGAACATCCGGGTCACAGGCTGGGCCGACGGCGCCGCGGTTAACGCGTGGCTGGACAAAACCCGGATATACCTTTCCGCCTCCGCGTGGGAGGGCCTTCCCTTTGGCGCGCTGGAGGCAATGAACCGATCCTGCGCGCTCTTGCTGCGGGATGTGCCGGGAAACCGCGATCTGGTCCTTCCCGGTGAAAACGGCTATGTGTTCGGGGATAAAGAGGAAGGGATAGCGCGGCTGAAAGCCATGCTGGAGGATCCGGAAAAGACCGAAGCTATGGGGAAAAAAAGCAGAGAAATTGCGGAGCGGGATTATTCGGTGGAAAAAATGGGCGCGGGATACCGAAGCATATACGCCGCGACTATGGAAGGGAAGGAGCTTGAGCCATGGGTTTGACAGATATGCTGCACACCCTGCTGGTCTGGCCCATTAAGGCAATAATAGAATTTCTGTTTATTTTTTTTAACAGGACTTTTTATAACGCCGGGCTCGGCATTATTTCTTTAAGCCTCATCGTCAATATCCTGCTGCTGCCCATCTACGCCGTGGCGGACCGGTGGCAGCGGGAGGAGCGGCTTCTGCAGGCCGGAATGGCAAAAAAACTCGCCGACATACGCGCGGTGTTTCGGGGCGATGAGCGGCAGATGATCATCAACGCCTATTACCGCCAAAAGGGGTATTCCCCCCTGTGGGGATTGAAATCCAGCGTGGGGCTGCTTGTGCAGATACCCTTTTTTATCGCCGCGTATCAATTTCTCTCCCATACCCCCGCGTTGCTTGGGGAATCTTTCTGGATTTTCAGGGATCTCGGCGCGGGGGACGCGCTCCTCCGCATCGGGGGCTCCGCTTTCAACATCATGCCCCTGATCATGACCGCGGTAAATCTGCTCTCCGCGCTGGTGTATGCCAGGAGCCTTGGCGCCAGGGAAAGGGCGCAGCTTTTCGGCATGGCCCTGGTTTTTCTGGTTTTGCTGTACAATTCCCCTTCGGGACTGGTCCTGTACTGGACCTGCAACAACCTGTTTTCCCTGGGGAAAAATATCGCCGTCGCCCGCCTCAAGCATCCCGGGCGGGCGCTCCAGATTGTCGCCGCCGCGGCGGCGCTGGCGCTTATTGGCGGGGCGGTTTCCGGCGCCTTTGATGTGGACCGCTATGTTTTTTTATTTATCGCCCTGGGCCTCTGCCTGCTCCTCGGGCCCTTCCTCTGGAAAGCGCTGACCAAAGTCATGGATCGGGCCTCCCTTTCCCCCGGGGCCTCCCGTTTCCTGTGCTTTTCCTCGTCGGCTCTGCTCTGCCTGATGATCGGCTTGCTTATCCCCGCCCAGGTCATAGGGGGATCCGTTTCGGAATTTGATCATCCCTGGTCTTTTATCGTCCGCAGCTTTGTTCAGGGCGCGGCTTTTTTCATCCTCCTCCCCCTGCTGATGTGGGCCTTTGCCGGGGAGCGGGTCCGCAAAATTTTCGCCTTCCTGTTTTCCGTCCTTGCCCTCCTGTCGCTCATCTGCCTCTTCGTCCTGAGCGCTTCCTACGGCCTCATTACCAGGAGCTTTAAGATTGAGGACCCCCGGTTAATCGTTGACGCTTTTCCCCTGTGGGTCAATCCCGCGGCGCTGCTTATGGCTCTGGCCGCGCCGGCGCTTTTTTTTCTGGCGGGAAAACAAAAAATACTTGCCGCCCTCTACAACGCCGCAGCCCTGGCAATCATTTTCATGGCGATCATCAACATACGCAGTATCGCTGTTGAAAGCCGGGAACTGGCAAAGCTGGGCGGGGCGCCGGCGGAAACCGCCGCCCAGGATGTTTTTCGCTTCACCAGCGCCGGAAACAACACCTTTATCATGTTCCTTGACCGGGCCGTGGGGATGTGCATGTACCCCGCCCTGGAGGCTCTGCCGGAGCTTTCCGCCCAGTTTGACGGGTTTACCTGGTACCCCAACACCCTGTCCTTCGGGCACACCACCGTCACCGGCCTGCCCGCCATGCTGGGGGGATACGACTACACCCCCCTGAGGATAGACGGGCGCCGGGATGTTTTGCTCAAAGACAAGATCAACGAATCCCTGACCATGCTGCCTAAAATTTTCGGCGAAGCCGGATACCGGGTTACGGTGACCGATCCCACCATGACCAATATGCAGCTTGTCCCGGATATTTCAGTTTTTGATCATTTAAAAAACGTGCGGGCCATGAATCTTGACGGGAGGATGGAGAGCCGGTATATGGAAGAATTCCCCGTGGCGGAGGAGCGCCTTATCGACAGTTTTGACTTTGATATTCTGTTCCGCTACGGCCTTTTCAGGATAGCGCTGCCGGTCCTGCGTTACGGACTGCATTACAAGGGGACCTGGTGGAGGGACGGGGCTTCCAATGTCTACGGCCGCGCGCTTACGGAATTTTCGACCCTCTATTATTTGTCCGACTTCTGCTCCGTTGACGGGGGATCGGACACCCTAAGCATCTTTATGAACGAAACCACCCACGAGAGCGGCGCCTATACCGCTGTGCTGCGGCCCATGCCGGGGCTTATCCGGTATGCCCCGGAAGAAATCGACGCGTTCGGCTCCGAGGATAACGCGTCGTATATGTACACCTTTTTGTCCGCCATGAAAGCCATAAACCGGTGGATAGAATTTCTGAAAAATGCGGGAGTGTACGATAACACAAAAATCATCATCGTCTCGGATCACGGCAACAGCTTCGACACGGATATGTTCGAAAACACGGGGATGGAAAGCTACAATCCGCTTTTAATGGTAAAGCCCTTCAAGGCCCGAGGCCCCCTTGTCCTGTCAAAGGAGTTTATGACCAACGCCGATGTGCCCGCCATCGCCGCCGAGGGACTGTTGGGCAGCCCGCTCAACCCCTATTTGGGAACGCCGGTGGCGGAGCCGGAGAACGGCAAGGTTCCCCAAACGGTCGCCCAGGGCGTGTCCTTCCAGCCCCGCAGGCACGGCCCCTACGTTTACAATTTAAGCGGAACCCGGAAATTATACGGGCCGGATATTTTCAGCGCGTCCTCCTGGGGCCCCTGGCAGGAGATTGAACAGTGAAGTTGTATGTTTTATTTTTTCTGGTATGCTTCGCCACGCCTCTGGCAGCCTATATCGATCCCGGAACGGGGAGCATGCTCTTCTCGTTCCTCACCGGCATAGCGGTCACGGCGTTTTTCTTTTTCAGAAATATGCTGATCAAGCTGAAAGGCGCTTCCCTGGGCAGAAACAAAACCAAAGCGCGGAAAGGCGCCAATTCCCTGGTTATCTATTCCGAGGGCAAACAGTACTGGAACGTGTTCAAACCTGTAGTGGAGGAACTGGCCCGGCGCGCTATCCCCTGCGTTTATTACACCAGCGCTGAAGACGATCCAGGCCTGTGCTTCCCTTCGCCCCTGGTCCACAGGGAATTTATCGGCAAGGGAAACGCCGCCTACCGGTTTCTCAATTTTCTTGAAGCCGATATTTGCCTTATGACAACCCCGGGCCTTGACGTGCTGCAACTCAAACGGTCTCCTGGGGTCAGGCATTACGCCCACATGCTCCATATGGTCACCGACGCTACCACCTACCGTCTTTTTGGGCTGGATTATTACGATTCGATATTCTTAACCGGGGAATACCAGAAAAGGGATCTGCGAAAATTAGAAGAACTGCGGGGAACCCCCCGCAGGGAATTATTCGTCGCCGGCTGTTCCTACCTTGACGTTCTCTCGGAGCGCATCAGGGAACTGCCATCCGAACAGGGGGGGGGCAGAAAAACGGTCCTGGTGGCCCCTTCCTGGGGCGCCAACGGCATTTTGCGGCGCTATGGCTTAAAGCTGCTGGAACCCCTGGCTAAATCCTCCTACCGGGTGATTATCCGCCCCCATCCCCAAAGCGTCATTTCCGAAAAGGACACAATAGAAACACTGCGGCGCCGCCTTGATTTCTTTGCAAACGTGGAATGGGATTTTGACGCGGAAAATCTGCGTTCCCTGTCCCGTTCCGACGCGCTTATCTCTGATTTTTCCGGGGTGATTTTTGACTACGCGTTCCTGTTTGAACGCCCGGTGGCGTATCCCCGGTTCGATTTTGACGCAAGACCCTACGATTTGGCGGACATTGAGGATGAGGCATGGACGTTCCGCGCCGTACGGGAGCTGGGCGAAGCGGTGGACGAGGAAGATTTTGGGCGCATAGAAGAGACCCTTGACGGGATTATTGGGAAGGAAGGGAAAAAAGAGGCGATCCGCAGGTTAAAAAGCGAAGCCTATATGTATCCGGGAGAGGCGGGAAAGAGGGCGGTGGACGCGCTTGTGGCAATAAAAGACGGACTACCAGCGCCAGGAAGCGCCGATGCTCCAGTAATTGTTTAGCCCGTTATTGTCTTTTTCCAAATTCCGGTTCCAGCCGTATTCAAGCACATAGTCCGCGTTGAGGGAAAACGCCCCGATGGCGGTCGGCGCTGTCCAGACAACGCCGATTCCGAGCGCAAGGCGGGTGTCGATATTGTCCTGGATCAGGAAGCGAAGGTACGAGTAGTTGTTTCCTTCTGTTGTGTCCCCGTCGTCAAATATGGTTCCGGTATGGTACTCATCCCTATCCTCCGGGCTTTCGGAGTTGACGTAGCCGCCCGCCGGAACGTTATCCGAGGCGTTTGCATGACGGGTAAAATAGGCATTGAAGGATAGATCAAGATTCGGCAGGGTCCGCCAGGCGGTCCTTATACTGATTCTATCCGAATTGGGCTCCAGATCCGTTCCCAGGTTTCTGCCCATGTGGGAATAGTTGAGGTAATTAGGCCCGCCGGCATAGCGAGCGGAATCGGGGTTATTCCAATGGGTGTACATATAGGGAAAAACCATGGTATAGTCCGCGGCCAAGGCCGAAAGGGGGCCGCTGTCGGGCGCCCACACAAGCCCTGCTTCCGCTGCCAGTTTGTATTTGGTGTTAAATTGCAGGCGCACAATATCGTTAAAATGAAAATCATCCACGTAGAATTGGGCGTTTGCCTGTATATGATAGGGGGCGTTCCACCGTATGTGGAACCCCAGGAAGGAATTGTCGCTGAAATCGCCGCTCAGGGACTGGGCTGCAAAAAGATTGGTAAAGGGGACAAAATATAAGGGTTCAAGCCGCCCTCCCCATACAACGGACTCAAGAAAGCCAAATTCAAAATTTGGCCAGGGATTAAAATTAAAGGAATGAAACACAAGAAATTTTTCCGGAAACATTTCATTTCCAAAGTCGTCGGAGGCGGAAAGGGCAAGCATGAGCATTTCAAAGGACCATTTTGGCCGCCGGTAGTTCAGGCTAAAGTGGCCCGCCCGGGCCGCCTGGGGGCCCGCCACCACGCCGTTGTCGTAGAAGGGCCCAATGCTGGTGCGGTTAAGCCCGGCCTGAAAATAGAAATCCGGCCTGCCCACACCAAGGGCGGAAGTCCAATTCTGCATCATTTTAAAGGGGCCGATATTGGCATTATCCGTAACCAGATCGGGAAAGGGAGAATAGGCGCCGGGAAGGGTATGCTCATTGCCCGGCGTTTTGGTGGAAGCGTAGAGAAACATGGAATAGCTTAT
>JAIROB010000055.1 GCA_031257695.1 Treponema sp.
AGACTGTGTCAAAAGTCAAAAAATCGAAATGACACCGCTATATATAGCGTTATAAAGCCATATAAAAAAGCAAACAACACTATATGCATGAAGGGCAATGACTTTTGACACAGTCTGCCCCTTATGGGCCCGCATTCCCGCAGTCATGGCTACTACCTCCCGTACGGCTTTCAGGTTTGCGGTTACCAGGGCATATAAATATGCCTTGAGCTTTGTTCCTTCCCGTTTCCGGCTCTCTTTTAATATACTCCCCGCCGCCGCAGGGTTCAAGTCTTTTGCCAGCCCCCTTAGCCACAGGTTCTCCTCAAACGGCAGCTTCCCGCTCTCTATCACCTGGATGGGCAGCGGACAGGCGGAGCGCCTTATGCCTCCGCCGCCGTTGCAACGCTAACATCCTTCGTTTTGAAAACAAAGAAGGCCGCCACGGTGCAGGCCGCCATGCCTACCATGCAGATGAGGAGGACATTCTTCATTCCGCCACCCACAAGGCCGGACAGGAAGCTCAGTACATAAATGGAGACAGACACACCGAGATTGCTTCCCGCTACAAAAATGGAAATCCCCACCGGGGCGAGGCGGGACGGGCTGATCCCCATAATGAAAGCCACGGAGCAGGACAAAACGGCGCAGGGCCGCCAGGATAAACGCATAGAATTTACCAATTCTATACTGTAGAGAGAATTAGCAAATGGCCCCGGTTTTTACCGCTTTACTTAACTCGTATCCTATAAGGAAATATGAATTTCCATGCGTTTATCCTGGCAGGGTGCTGCAAAGGCTTGTCATCTGTTATGTATCGGGGTATAGTTAAAGCATGATGCAGGACCGGCTCAATCCCCTCAACGATTACCTGTTTCTCAAAGTCATGGGCGAAAAAGGGGACGAAGAACAACTGTGCGCCTTCCTCAACGCCGTTCGGGGACGGCAGGGGCAGGGCCCCGTAGAATCGGTGGAGATTCTTGAAAACAGGACCATCACCGCCGGGGTGATCGGCGACAAAACCAGCATCCTGGATGTTCTGGCCAGAACCAGGATCGGGGGAGGGCTGTTCGACATAGAGGTTCAACTCCGCAATTTGGGGAACATGAACCGTCGGAGCCTGTTCTACTGGAGCCTCGAGTTTTCCCGGGGGCTGGGAGCGGGGCAGGATTACCGGGAAGCGCCGAATGTGATAGCGATAAACATAGTGAACTACGAATTTCTGCCCCAAGTTCCGGCGTTTCACACCAGTTTTCATATATGGGAAGACACGCACCGGGACATACTGTTGACCGATGCGCTGGAAATACATTTTGTTGACATGGTAAAGTTCCGGCGGCTGGGGGAAAAGGACCTGCGGGGGGATGCGCTGCACCGGTGGCTGACGTGGCTTGACTGGAACAGCCCGAAGGAACTTGTGGAGGAGGTAGTAACGATGGATGCGGCGATACGGAAAGCGGAGGAAAAGCTGGCCCGTGTGAGCGGGGACAAGGCGGCGCTGAGGGAGTACCAGATGCGGGAGCTTGCCCTGTCCGACTGGACCAGCGGAATCAACCACGCCCGGGAAGAAGGCATGGAAAAAGGCATGGAAAAAGGCATGGAGGAAAAAGCCAAGGAAGTTGCCCGGAACCTCCGGCAGCTTGGTCTGCCGGTTGAGCAAACAGCTCAGGCGACCGGGCTTTCCCCCGAAGACATAGCCAAATTGTGATACCGGGGAGCTATGCGAGGCCGGGTCTTCGGAAGCGCGCCCCATACCGACGCATGGGGTCTCCTTGCTGCAAGTCTGCTGCCTGCGTGCTTGTCGCATATACCTCTGGCACAGGGCCAGCGTGTATTTTGCTTTAGCCAGGATGAAAAAAGTTGAAAACAGCGTTGATTTGGTTGAATTTTGAAGAATTTTAAACACAAAGACTATGTGAGGAGCAGGCAGCGATTAGCAGGTTTTGCTGCCTGCTAATCGCTGCCTGATTGCTATCTGGTTCCGGGTTGTTGTTTACTTCCCGGCGAAACGGAGCCTGTTTACCGTCTCTGCTATTGCAGCGAGTTTTTCCTCGGCATTTTCAACGGCGCCGAGCAAAGTCGACGTAAAAATAAAACCTTTCCTGCCGCCGTAGTCCCGGAAGCAGCGTTCAACTTCGGCAATAACCTCCTCAACGCTTGCGTTGGAATAGCTGGGCTTGCCGGTCGTATCAAAGCCCCCTTCAAGAGAGAATCTGTCTCCATACCTGTCAAGCAGTCCCGCAATATCGTTGCGGGGCTGCACCGAGTTCCACGATACAGCCCCGGTTTCAATATAATCCTCCACGCAAGCTTCCGCGTGGCCGCAGGTATGCTGCACGGGGATCATCCCCAAATTCTTTACCGCGTCGTTGAGCCGCTTATGGTGAGGTTTGATCAGGGCACGGTAGGTTTCCGGGGACATGAAGAGGTTCCGTTCCGTAGCTATGTCGTCAAAATTCATTTTCTTTGGGCGAAAGACTTGGCATAACAATCTCCTCGTATCAAATTATTCTTGCGCGGGTCCTAACTATCCTCAGCCTCCGCTCCTGCCTCCGCCGCCCAAAACGCTACCTCCTCGCCGGTCTGATAGCGGGCGCCGCGGCCCTTGTCCGCGGTGAGACGCTGCGCCGCGGCGGCCTGGTCCTCCAGGGCGAGTTGGGCGGCGGCGCGAACCGCCCGGGCCGCGGCTTCGCTGATACCGCAGAGCGCGGCGATGTCCTCCGCGGCGGCGGCGGCGACGGCGGGCAGGGTAACGTAGGCTTTCATAATGGCAGCGGCGCGTCTGGGGCCTATGCCCTCCACCGATTCCAGCGTGGGAAAGACCAGGTCCCCGGAGCGGAGCTTCTGGTTCAGGGTGGTGGCGAAACGGTGGGTCTCGTCCCGGATATGCTGAAGGATCTTGAGGGCCTCGGAACGTTTGGAGAGCCGGATCGGGCTCCGGGCCCCGGGGAGCCAAAGCTCCTCGTCCCGTTTGGCCAGGCCCACGATGCCCGTGTCCATGCCCAGCTCCTCCAGCACGCCCCTGGCCGCGTTCACCTGGCCTATGCCGCCGTCGATGAGGATCAGGTCCGGCAGTTCGACGCCCTCCCGGATGAGCCGGGAATAACGGCGGCGCACCGCCTCCCGCATGGAGGCGAAGTCGTCCACCACCCCCACCACGGTGCGGAGCTTGAAATAGCGGTAGTTTTTCTTGTCCGGCGCGCCGTTTTTAAAGGAGATCAGGGAGGCCACGGGGTGTTTGCCGTCCAGTTGGGCTATGTCAAAGCCCTCTATCCGTTCAGGCCGGGAGCGGAGGCCGAGTTCCCTGGCCAGCTCGTCCAGCGCGGGGCCGGCGCCCCGTTCCTTGAGCCGCCTGCGGAGATCCTCCAGCGCGTTTTGCCGGGCCATGGCCAGGACCGCCTGGTGCCGTTTTTCGTCCGGCGCGGTCAATTCCGGTTCGTAGCCAAACTGTTCTTTGAACCAGCGTTTCAGGGAGGGGAAGCCGGGGGTTCCGCTTTCCGGAGCGACAAATATGCGGGGCGGAGGGGGGCGGTCCGGGGTGTAGTACGCGGCGATGAAGGTTTCCAGGGATTCGTTTTCCTCCGCGGCGGATCGGGTGCGGTAGAGTTCCTGGCCGGTCATTTTGCCGCCCCGCATGGAAAAGACCGACCAGGTGGCCAGGAGGCTTTCCTCTGCCCAGGCTATGTAGTCCCGGGCTTCGGCGTCAAAGTCCACCACCGAGGGGCTTTCCGTGAGGGTCTTCACCGCGGCAATGGCGTTACGGAGTTCCGCGGCCCGCTCAAACCGGAGCAGCTTCGCAGCCTCGTGCATTCCCTCGGTCAAATCCATGATCAGCGCGCCGGTCTCGCCGGACAGGACCTTCCTGACCCGGGCCAGGTGCAGGGCGTATTCCTCCTCGCCTATCCTGCCGCAGCAGGGCGCGGCGCAGCGGCCTATGTGGAAGTACATACAGGGGGAAAGCCGTTTTTTCAGGGCCCTGCATTTCCGCAGGGGGAAGATCTTGTCGATGATCTCCAGCAGGGTGTCCACCGCCTGGACCTTGGGGAAGGGGCCGAAGTACCCGGAGCCGTCCTCCACGATATGCCGGGTCTTGAAGATCCGGGGAAAAGGGCCGGCGGTGACGCGGATCACGGGGTAGGACTTGTCGTCCTTGAGGTTGATGTTGTACTTGGGGGTATGCTGTTTGATCAGGGTGTTTTCCAGGAGCAGCGCTTCGTACTCGTTGGCCACGATGATGGTTTCGATGCTCCGGGTATGGCGGACCAGGGTTTGGGTCTTGATGTCCTTAACCCCGGAGAAATAGGAGCCCAGGCGGTTCCGCAGCGCCTTGGCTTTTCCCACATAAATGATGCGGCTCTCCTCGTCCCGCATGATGTAAACCCCCGGCGCCTGGGGGGCGTCCCGGGCGGCGGCCCTGAGCGCGGCGAAATTTTCGGAAAACCTTTCATGTTCCATGGTATATACCGATATTTAAAGGGGAATTTATGAGAAAAGCAACTGTTTTGACTGCCATGGCGTTCTTTTTTTTTCAGATTGCCGGGGTTCTTTACGCCGTCGGGGAGCGCTCCCTGTCTTTGGGGGCCGGGTCGTCCTGGGAGGCGGTGGAACTGCGGCGGGGAATCGCGGAGCTGGATTCTATCCGGCCCACCATGGCGCTGACCCTCTCCTCCGCCCGGCCCGCGGAGGATCCCGGCCTGGACATGGCCCTGTCCTTTGACGAGGAAGACCCGGAACATTTCGCTGACAAGACGGGCCGTTACCGGGCGCTGGTGTCCCCGGCCCTGAGCGCGGTAAGCTACCGCTGGTCCCGGTCCGGCATGGGCGCGGCGCTTTTCTCCGGCGACTCCCCCCGTCAGGGGATGGACGAACCCGAGGGCTCCATTGTCATCACCCCCCGCTCGCCGGAGGCGCTCTTCTATTCGGGCCGGCATTTCAAGGATTTCAGCATAGAATTCTGGCTCTACCCCTTGAACATGGAAAACGGGGAAACCCTGCTTTCCTGGAGCGCCACCCGGATGACCCGGCAGGGGGGCAAGACCTTTCAGCGCATCCAGTGTATTGCGGCAAGGAACCGGCTCAACTGGTCCTTCCTTGACTTTTTCAGCTCCCCCGACGACGGCAGGCAGATGACGCTGAACCTGAGCGGCTCTCCGGTCCGGCCCCGTTCCTGGAGCCATCACCTTATCCGGTTTGATTCCCACACGGGGCTTTTGGAGTACCTGGTGGACGGCCTCCCGGAAGGGGTGGCCTATGCCACCACCACCGGAAGGGAGGGGGGCGAGGTCTACGCTCCCGTGGCGGGGGACGGGGGGGCCATGGTCCTGGGAAGCCGTTTTGCCGGGCTCATGGACGAATTCCGGGTTTACAGCCGGTACTGTGAAACGCCCCTCTTGTCCAGGTATTCCCCTGAGGGGGGGCGCATTGAAACCCGGCCCCTGGATTTGGGGGAAGGGAACAGCCAGGTCTTGAAGGTGGAGGCGCTGGGGGGCTATTTTTACCCCTCGGGCCGGGACCCCAAGGTTGCGGGGGTCATGCAGAACAACTATGCCGGATCGGGCAGGTTCCACTTTGCCAACGATTCCATGATTCAGTTTTTTATCCGCGCCGCGGACAGCCCCTACCAATGGACGGAGGAGGAATCCGAATGGCTGCCCTTTGAGCCCGGGACGGATTTTGCCGGAACCGTCCGGGGGCGTTACGTCCAGTTGGCCGCGGCTTTTTACCCCTCCGGTGACGGTGAGGCCGCGCCCTATCTGGACGAAATCCGGGTGGTGTACCGGAGGGACGATCCCCCCCGGCCCCCTTCTATGGTTGCCGCCTTTGCCCGGGACGGCGCGGTGGATCTTTCCTGGCGGCCCAGCCCGGACACGGACCTCAGCGGCTACCTGGTGTACTTTGGCGCGGCCTCCGGGGAATATTTCGGGAAAAGCGCCGCGCTTGGCGTATCGCCGATAGACGCGGGAAACCGGACTTCCCTTCGCATCGACGGCCTGCAAAACGGCGCGCTTTACTATTTTGCGGTGGCAGGTTATGATCGCGGCAGTCCTGCCAACGCGGGAGAATTTTCCAGGGAAGTTTCGGCCCGCCCTTTAAGGACGAATGAATGAGCGCGCAGGATGCACAGGATTTAGTAAAACGTGCCCGGATGTTTCTGCGGGACACAAAGTTTGAAGAAGCCATTGGGAGTCTGCAGGAAGCCCTTGAGCTTGACCCTGAGCATACGGCGGCCTATAACCTTATGGGCATAGCCTGGAGCAGGCTGGGGAACGGGAAAAAAGCCCTGGCCGCTTTCCGAAGGGGGAGGAGCCTGGACAAGGAAAATCCGGTCCTCCATTTTAACCTCGGCATCGCGCTGGAAATCTGGGGCCAGCCGGAAAAGGCCGTTCCCCGGTACCGGGCGGCATTCCGCATCCACCCAGGCTGGCTTGAGGTTATGAACGCTCTGGGGCTGAACCTGTTCATGCAGGAGGACTACGCCGGAGCCAACCGGAGTTTTTCCAGGGTTTTGAAGTTTGATCCCGCCAACGCCGAAGCATTGAACAATAAAGGGGTGGTCCTGGCGGATCAGGGCCGGCACAAGGAGGCGATCAGGAAGTACCGC
>JAIROB010000065.1 GCA_031257695.1 Treponema sp.
CAACCTGATCTCCAACGTCATTTTGGGCGGCAGCGTTGCTGCCATTGGAAGCCGGGCCTTTGCGGGCAACCGCCTGAGCGGCGTTATCATCCCCCCCAGCCTCGACTCCCTCGGCCCCGAAGCCTTTGGGGACAGGCCGCTGCGGTACAGTTACGCCGGAAGGCTCGTGACCGGGCAGAAGGCTCTGGAGCAGGAACTGCGCCGCCGCCCCCTGACCGCAAGTTTCCTGAACCGGTAGGGCTAAACTCAACCCACAATTCAGGTTCTGCGCCTGTCTCAGGGCGGATCTTTCCCCTGGAAAAGCTTGCCGGCAGCGTGAAAGCTGGACAAGGGCGAGGCAGACCTTCGCCGGCAAGCAGTCTTTTGCGGATCAAGTCCAGAGCTCTGCTCCGGGGTAGTTTATTGGAAAAACCCAAGGACGACGCGGGCCGCAAGCAGGTAAAGAATTTCTCCGGTTTCTATGGATGCTCCCAGGGCGTCCCCGGAATAGCCCCCCAGGGATTTTCCGTAGAGCCGGGCATAAAACAGGGCGGTCAGGGGACATAGCAGCAGAAATGCCGTTGCTAGGATCAGGATTGACGGAAGGGGGGCCGCTCCCAGAAGGGCTGTGTCGAAGAGCGGAGCCCACAGCTTCACTGCGTTGGCCAAGCCCCACACAAGGAGGGTCAGGAGCAGCAGTCCGGCAAGGGCTCCCAGAGCGGCGCGGACCGGCTTTGCGTCCCTGCTTAAGGCGCCCAGACTGCCGGGGTTTGCGGGCTTTACCATACAGGGGAGGAGGGAGGCGGCGAGTCTGCCGCATACAGGATAGGCCGACAACACCGCGGGGAACCGGAACACCAGGGGGAAGAGCCCGCTGAGGAGCGCTATTTTCAGGGACAGGGCGGCAAACCCCGCAAAGAAGCCGTACACGCCGATTCGGGAATCCTTTAATATGGCCTGCCGTTTTTCCCTGTCCAGGGTTCCCAAAAAAGCGTCCGCGGTGTCCATAAGCCCGTCAAGGTGGAAAAGGTTAAAACAGAGATACTGCGTTATAATAACGATGACAACCGTAAGCGGAGGATCATCCCACATCAGGGACAGTCCGCCGAATAACAGCAACTGTATCAACGCGGGAAACACCCCCGCCAGGGGGAGGTAAAAATCCATCCTGGAGGCGTCAAAGACAAATTTAACTCTGACCGGAATACGCGACACAAGGCTGAAGGTTGAAAGAAAACGGTCAAGCAAGGATGATCCCTCCTCTATGCCTGGGCGAACTTTTTTATTGATTCCATGCCGGCGGACGCTTCTTCCCAGGCAAAGACTTCGGTGTTTATAACCCCGTCAAATTCCCTGAGCAGGGGAAACAGGTCTCCAAACCACGGTTCCCCGGCCTGAACCGCCCGGTGATCCGCCAGCCGTCCGTCCTGGGCGGCCTTTTCCCGGTCAATGCCGTGGAGGTGTATCTCCCCGATACGATTCCTGTGGGATTTAAAAAAGTCCGCCGGGCTTTTCCCGTCCAGAAGCAGGTGCCCCGTGTCCATGCATATCCCCGCAGTCCCTTCCAGATGGGGCAGCAGCGCCTCGAACCAGCCGGGCCTGGTGTTCTCCACGAGGAAACGGCTGGGCGGCGGCGCTCCCGGAGGGCCGGAGCGGGGGGGATAGCGCCTTTCCCAGTCCGCAATCAAAGAAGCCAGCGCCGGGGCGTTTTCCGGCGGGCCGGGGTGCGCCACAAAACTCCGCGCCAGGGGGTCAAACCGTTCCGCCAGCTCTTCATGTTCCGGCAGGATGGAATCGGGCAGGTGGACGGTAAAAACAAACCTGTCCTTGAACTGCCGTATCCCCTCCCATTCGTCGTCCAGTTGCCGGCGCGCTTCGTCGTCGTACATAAAAAACAGCAATTCTACCCCCCGCACATCGGCCTTGTCCTCCAGGAAGCGCAGGTTTTCCAGGTACGTGCCGGGAATGACCCAGGAGGGAACGCTCACCGCGGCCCTGGGAAATATGTCCGCCATGGTTGGTAGTTTTCCCATTATTTTATCCTCACGGGAATGCCGGAGATCAGCAGCTCCACCCGATCCGCCGCGGCGGCAATCGTGCGGTTTGCCTCCGCCAAAAGCAGGTTGTAGCGCCGGGTGACTTCGTCAAAGGGAACATTCCCCAGCCCCGTTTCGTTGGTCACCACGATGCACTCCTTCATGTTTTTAATCGAAGCCTCCAGGAGCCGGGAAAAATCTTCCTCCCGTTTATAGTACATGATATTGTTCACCCACAGGGGCAGGCAGTCGACCACAGTCCGGGGAAGCGCGGCGGCAATCGCCTTGTCCAGTTCAAGGGGCTCTTCAATGGTGACAAAGCCCCGGTTCATCCGCTCCTCCTGGTGCCGCTTGATGCGGATCTTCATTTCATCGTCCAGCGCCTCCGCGGTGGCGATAAACGAAGCCGGCGTCCCGGGCGAGACATTCCACTCCTCCCGGGCTATGTCCAGGGCGCGCCGGGACTTCCCCGATTTGATTCCTCCGGTGACAAGTATGATCATGGTTCCGTCCATCCTCCTATGACATTACAAAGCGCAGACCGTTCAAAATTTGCTCTAAAAGAAACAGGGC
>JAIROB010000152.1 GCA_031257695.1 Treponema sp.
GAATATGGCCTTTACCAAGGAAGTCCTGGATGAGATTCTTGAGGACTACCACGGCCCCGAGGACTTTTACGGTCCGGAAGGGATAATGAAGCAGCTCACCAAGGCGCTGGTAGAAAGCGCCCTGGAGGTTGAACTGACCGAACAGCTTGGGTATGAAAAACATGACCAGACTGCAAAACCGACCGCTAACCGCCGGAACGGGAAAACGACCAAGGAGCTGCGGACGGACCACGGCCCGATGGAGATAGCCGTTCCCCGGGACCGGGAAGGGGTGTTCGAGCCGCAGATTGTTCCCAAGCGCCAGAAGGCGTTCCGGGGGTTCGACGACAAAATCCTGTCGATGTACGCCCTGGGTCTGACCACCCGGCAGATACAGGAGCACCTGCAGGACATCTATGCGGTCGATGTGTCGCCGGAGCTGATAAGCCGTGTCACTGACGAAGTGAAGGAGCTGGCCGCCGAGTGGCGGGGCCGTTCTCTGGAGGCTTTTTACCCGGTTTTGTTCCTGGACGCCCTGCGGGTCAATATTCGGGAAGGGGGCAGGGTGGTCAAAAAGTCCGTGTATTTGGCTCTGGCGATACGGATGGACGGTCAAAAAGAGCTTTTGGGGCTGTGGATTGAGCAAAACGAGGGGGCGAAGTTCTGGGCGGACATTATGAACGAGCTCAAAACCCGGGGGGTTCAGGATATTCTCCTGGCGGCAGTGGACGGACTGACCGGGTTTCCCGAAGCTATAGCCGCCGTGTTTCCCCAAACCGAAGTGCAGCTGTGCATGGTCCACATGGTCCGCAACTCGGCGAGGTTTGTGCCGTACAAAGACCGCAAGGCGGTCATTGCGGGCCTGAAAAGCATCTACCTTGCTCCCACCGCGGAACTGGCCGCCGAGGCTCTGGAGGAGTTCGCCGGGATGTGGGACTCGAAATACCCGATGATTTCCCGGTCCTGGCGGAACCGGTGGACAGAGGTCGTTCCGTTTTTCAAGTTCTCCCCGGAAATCAGGAAGGCGGTGTACACCACCAACGCCGTTGAGTCGGTCAATTTCACGATCCAGAAAATCATCAAACACCGGCAGTCTTTCCCGAATGACGAAGCGGTGATGAAGCTGATTTTTATAGGCTTGAAAAATATAGCCAGGAAATGGACAATGCCGATTAGGGATTGGGGGGCCGCCCTCAAGCAATTTGCCCTCATTTACGGGGAAGACAGGGTCCCCCTGTGATTTGCCGTTTACACAGTTTTTGTTACATGTACTGACAGGGAAAACTCCAGGCCGGACCGGGCGTTTCGGATACTATAGGCATTATAGTACCCCCGCTCCTCCCCAAGCAAGACGCCGTCGCAGATGACGACGCTCGCTACCCCCTCGATCTATTGTTGAAAAATAGTCAAAAACTATTGATAAAAAAATAGGATTGTATTATAATAGTTTTTGGAGCCTGCGGAAAACCCCTATGGTTTTTTCACAGGCTCTTGGAAAAAGCGGTTTAAAGCCCGCTTTTTCCCGCAAATCCAAGGTTGCTGTTCTAAAACTAAAGTTTTGGAACAGCCTCATTGATATAATCGAAATTCATTCAAGGAAGATAAATTGAGGCTTTATTTAGACAGTTGTGCGTTTAATCGTCCCTTTGACGATCAAAATCAGTTAAAAATAAAACTTGAAACTGAAGCGAAACTGTTTATACAACAGGGCATATTCGATAATAAATATGAATTGGTTTGGTCCTATATATTAGAATATGAGAATAACAAAAATAAATTTGATGACAGGCGTAATGCTATTTATGATTGGAAAAAAATAGCAAAAATATATTGCGCTGAAAATGATAAAATTATTAAATATGCGGAGAATTTAAAAATAAAAAATATAAGGACAAAAGATGCTTTGCATATCGCATGCAGTGTTTATACAAATGCTGATTATTTGATAACGACCGACAAACAATTATTTAATTTAAGACTAAATGATATAAAAATAATTAACCCATTAACATTCATAAATGAATTGGAGGGATAAAGATGCTTGCGGAAATGGCTTTGCGGGATGAAGGTATGAAAATTTTAATAAGTAAATTGGGTCGGGTAGAAGCGGAACGTTTTATAAGTCTAATTATTCGAGAACCATTTGATTATACAGAATGGCAAAGGAATTTGTTTAATGATATGTCTGTAAAAGAATTAAGCAATTTGGCAATGAAAGAATATAAAAATAAATAAAAACGCCCGACTGCCACCGCCACCGGGCAGGCCCAGGGCGGCCCTATCGTTGACAGCGCCTTGCCGGAGGAGTAGCCTGTGAAAGAAATGACCGAGGAAGAAGCGGTTCTCCCGAACCCGAAGAGGCGCCGTGGCTAACCGGTTTCTCCGCTCCGCCGGGGCCTCCGTCATCGTGCGGAAACTCGCCGCCAAGGCCATCCTAGAACGGGGCCTCATCGCCGGGGGGGACCGGATCCTCATCGCCGCGTCCGGGGGCAAGGACTCCACCGTCATGGCCTGGGTCCTTTCCGCGCTCCGGCCCGCGCTCAGGAGAAACTACGAGTTGGCGGCGCTCCACATATCCAGCGATTTCTGCGCCTGCTGCAAAAAATCCGCCCTGTCGAAGCGGCTCAACGAATGGGGCATCCCCTTTATAGACCTCTTTGTGCCGGTCATAGGGCGGCTCAAGGAGGGGGAAAAGATGAACTGCTACTGGTGCTCCACCCAGCGGCGCACGGAGCTTCTGAAATACGCGGTGGAAAAGGGTTTCAATAAAATCGCCCTGGGGCACCACCTGGACGACATCATCGAAACCTTCTTTATGAACATGACCGCCAAGGGGGAGCTGTCCGCCATGCCCATGCTCCTGGCCTACCGGAAGTACCCCGTCAGCCTGATCCGGCCCCTGGGCTATGTGGAGGAGCGCCAGATCATAGCCTGCGCCGAAGAAAAGGGCCTCCTGAGCGCTGCCTGCACGTGCCCCTACGGGCTCAACTCGCAGCGCCGGGACCTGCGTAAGCGGATAGCCGAGTTTACCGGCAATTCCGGGGCGGTCAAACGGCGCATCCTCAAGGCCCTTTCCGTGGGGGAGCGGGATATGCTGACCGAAGGATGAAACTGCGGGAAATGGTTGTAGAATTCCGCCCTAAACGCCGATACTGGTATATGCGAAAAAGCCTGTTCCTATTGCTGCTCTGCGCGGGCGCCTGCGCGCAGGCGTTTCTTTCCTGTGCCAGCTCCCAGCCCGTCGCGGTTCCCCGCTCCAGGACGAAGGTGGAACCGAAAAGGCCGGAGCTCATCGCCGGCGGCCTGCCCGCGGAAAATGCCCCCCCGAAAAACAGCGCCGCCGTGACAGAGCGGAGGGCGCCGGCCGCCCGCCCACCCGCGGCAAGCCCCGAACGGCCCGATCCGCCCGTCCCGGAACGGACAGCCCCCTCGATTAACCGGCCCCTCTTGGGCCGGGGCCAGGTGGAGGCGGAGAAGCTGGCAGCGTTCCTGCTTGGGGTCAACGCCGACGCCGACAGCGAATTCGTCGAGGGGCTTGCCCGGCTCTACGTCGAGGAAGCCGCGCTGGAAGGGGTGGACCACGACGTGGCCTTTGCCCAAATGTGCCTTGAAACGGGCTTCCTCCGCTATGGCGGCCTGGTAACCTACGACATGAACAACTTCTGCGGCCTGGGCGCCATAGGCCCGGAAAAGACCGGCGAGCGTTTTCCCACCCCGCAGATGGGGGTCCGGGCGCAGATCCAGCACCTCAAGGGCTACGCCACTTCGGATCCCCTGAACCAGGAGCTGGTGGATCCCCGGTACAAGTACGTGAACCGCGGTTCCGCGCCCACGATTGAGAAGCTGTCGGGCTCCTGGGCCGCGGATCGCGGTTACGCCGAAAAGATCGTGGACATTTTACGGAGAATCCACAACGCCGACAGCATTGCCGCGGGCAGCAGGTAGCAGGTAGCAGGTAGCAGGTAGCGTTTGGGGGACAACTTCCGTTTGCCGTGTTTCTCCTTTGGATTTCATAAAATAACCAGCAAATGTATTGCCGCTTTATTCAAGTATGGTGATCTCTACCCGGCGGTTAAGCCGGCGGCCCTCGTCGGTGGAATTGTCTCCCAAAGGCTTTGTCCCCCCCCAGCCTTTGTAGATAAAGCGCTCTACCGGAATCCCCAGGTTAGACAGTTCCGCGGCCATTCGTTTGGCCCGCCGCACCGATAGCTCCATTTCCCCCGCAGGCCGCCCTATCGCCGCGGTGTGCCCTTCCACAAGGAAGATTCGATCCGGGGATTCTTTGAGGACCCTGGCTATCATGTCCAGCCGGGGGCGCTCGGAGGCAAGTATCTCATCCGAATCCGGCTCAAAGCGAATGTCCTTGATCGTTAATTTTACTCCCTCGGGGACAGAGCTTATGTCAATGCCGGAATTCTCCGGCAAAATTCTCTTGCCCACGGCAGCGGCGTTCATAATCGCCTCCTTATCGAGGGGGACAAGGCCGCTGCCGAAGGTCAGGGTAAAGCCCCGAAAACGGAGGGTGGAACCGTCGGCCCAGGCATAGGTGTCGTCCAGGTTGTCCCGCATCATCAGGAGAATGCCGTCGGAAACACGGAGCAGAATGTCTACATTGTGAACCCCCCGGACTTGGAAATCCTGGTTTTGCGCCGGGGCCTGTCCCTCAAATTGCAGGGCGTACTTTGCAAAAACCCGGTGCACAGGGATATTCCGGTATTCTTCGACCCCCCGGTACTCGTACTCCGCTACCAGGGGTATTACCACGGGGGTTCCCTCATTCAGCGGATCCACGGCGCGGCTTCCCCGGGCGGTCCATTTAGCGCCGGCGCTGATTGCGCCCCCGGGAAAAGCCGGAAAATTCCGGAATTCCGGAAAGCCCCGGTCATCGTTTATAACAAGCCCCTTTTCACCGTCGATACTAAAGCTGACGGGAATTATTGCGTCCACGGCGCGGGCGCTTTGACGCATATCCCGAAGGGTCTCTTCCATGACAAAAAAATTGCCCCGGTAGTGATACCCCATGCCGCCCCGGTTCTGAGGAAGGATTGAGGCCCGGACTTCCCGGTATACATGGCCGGTATACTTCCCGTTATCGTACCGGGACCAATCGGATCGTTCCACCAGCGAATAGGGGCCCTGGGCTTCCCGGATCAGCAGCTCCGGCCCGCCGGCATCCTGTGAAAAAGCCCCGGCGGTTACGGAAAAAAGGCCGATTGCCGCCAGCGCCGGGACGGCAAATTTTTTCCCCCACATAGGTATTATTACGGCGTTTTTTCCCTGAAAAATCAACATACCTCGCCCTGAAGGGCGGGGTATTAAACCCCTCAGCACGAATAAGGATCCCGCCGGCAATTTATCAGCGCGCTAGAAAAGAATGGCTGACCCTGCTCTGGTCATTTTTGACGCGGTGTTGTACACTATGGTCATGGAGCAATCCCCCGAAGACCTCCGCGGCATGGGCGCCGCGGACGCGAAAGAGTATATATTCCATTATATAACTACCCTGAAACTCACCGAAAAAAAGTACGGGGAACTGGCCGGGGAACATGAAAAATGGCTGTCCCGGGTTGATCTTGCCCGATCCGGCGGCAAGGAGGATCTAGCCCGAGCGGCTCAGGGCGAAGCGGATAAACTGCGGTCGGCGCGGGATGCCCTTGCCGGGGAAATCGCGGACCTCAAAGCCCAGATACAACGCATGAGGGATCAACTCCCCGGTTTGGCCGCCCGGGAGCGCAGCGTGGATCCGGACTTGCTGGAACAGGAGCTTTTGATTGCCCTGGGCGCGGACTTGGCGGATGACGGCAAGGCGGATCTTGACCGCCGGTTTGAGGCAGCGGAGGCCGACGCCGCCCTGGAAGCGCTTAAAGCGAAGATGAACCCTAACGAAAAGCCGTGAGATCCCAGGGCAACCGCATTATAAATTGAACAGGATTTTAAGCAGGAACTCGGTTTTGTAGAAGGCGTAGAGCCGGTTCCGCGCGTAATCTTCCCGAAACACAACATCCAAATCCCGACCGGTTTTTTTGCTTTATTATTGTGCTATTTATCATTGATCATGCTTGCATTGCAAGATATAATTTGTTACTCTATAACCACCGCAAGGATAAAACAATGAATAACAAGGTCTACAGGGAACTTGATAGTTTATATGACGGCTTTATGGGCTTGACCGCGGAGGGGCAAAAGGAGGTGGTTGAAACCGCCCAAAGCCTTTTGGAAGCGCAGCGGGAAATCGAGTCGTTAATGGAAAAGACCGGGAGCCAAAGTCCCGCCGCCTGCCGGGGCCGGGGAAAAGAACTCAAGACCCCTTGAAAGGCCGGGCAGGAAGCGGGATTTCACCGTATCGTCAGGGTTCCCACCGCAGGGCCGGATAGCCCTCTATCTTCCAAACTTCCGTGAAGTCCCACCCAAGGCCGGCGAGCGCGTCTTGGGTTAATGCCGCGTCCGCGCCGTCAAGGCCCTCCGGGCCGGTATCCGCGGCGGGCGCGGGAACAAGGGAAACGCCGGCGGCGATGTTATCGCTGAGCCTGGCAAAGGAATCGGTACGGCCGGCTATCCGGTGAACGCCCCAGGGGATGCCTCCGCCCGAAGCGGCGATGGACTCGTTCAGGGCAAGGCAGTTTTCCACGAAGGTACTGTCGTTCCAGTAAACATAGCCGGCGATGCCCCCGGCGAGGGCTCCGTCGCTGATCCCCGGCTGGCCGCCGAAGGGCAGGTCCCCCGTGCCGGTGATCGCGCTTACGCTGCCCCGGGCGTAGCACCGGGAGACCCTGGCGCTGTTGGCGCAGGCGCCGGTAACGCCCCCGGCCCAGGCGATTCGGCCCCCGGAAAGGGCCTCCACAGCGCCGGCAGCGTAACTGTCCCGCAGTTCGCCTTTCTGGGAGGTGTATCCCGCCAGCCCCCCGGCATAGGGCAGGCCGTTTAACAGGGCTTCGGCGCTAACCCGGCCCCAGGCGTAACATTCCGTTACAACGCTGCCCTCGGCGTCGCCGAGAAGGTCGCCGTAGTTATAGCCCACCAGCCCTCCGGCGTAGGGATAGGGGGAGGCGGCATAAACGGTTCCCCCGGCGCAGCTCCGCTCGGTGCGGCTCCCGTCGCCGGTATACCCCACCAGCCCGCCGGCGTAGATCATATAGAGGTAGTCCGCGGCGGATAAACCCTCAGCGGGGGCCGCCCGCAGATCGACAGCGCCCAGGGCGGAACAGCCCGTTGTCAGGGTTTGCCTGAAATAACCGCCCACTCCGCCGGCGCTGGAGTTGTGGCCCCGGCCCCGGGCTTCTACGCTGCCCGAGGCGTGGCAGGCGGCGAGGGTAGCGCCCAGGGCGGAGCCCACAATGCCCCCGGCGTAGACCGGTCCCTGCAGGGATTCCGCCTCCAGGGACGCTTCGGAGGAACACTCCTCAATCCGGGCATGGTCGGCGTATCCGGCGATGCCCCCGGCATAAAGGGCCTTGACAGTGCCGCTGTCCCAGCTTACGTTCATCGCCCCGGCAAGTTTGACCCGCCGTACCGCGCCGTTTTTGATATAGCCGAAAATGCCGAAGTAGGGGCTGTTAATACCGGAGGCAAAGCTGTGTATGGCGATGGTCTTGCCGCCGCCGTCAAAGGTTCCGGTAAAGGGAGAGGCCGGGCTGCCCAGGGGCTGCCAGTTCTCCAAAGCAATGTCGGCGGCAAGGGTATAGTCCCCGTCCAGGGGCCAGTCCGGGTCGGCGCCGATCTTCGCCATGTCCGCCGCGCTGCTAATCCTGAGGGAAGGCGGCGTATACTGGCCGGGGGGCTGTTCGCAGGCGGCGAAGATTACGATTGGCAGTAAAGCTATGCACAGTAACACTATGCGTAGTAAAACTGCTTTTGCTGTTATTTTTGCCCTGTTTCCGTTCATGGGTAGTCTCCTCCCTTAATCCAGTTATCATCGGCGGCGCCGTTGTTGGTATAATTGCCCTTGAGCCGGTACCAGGGGGTAGCCACATAGGCGATAAACCGGTGTATGTTCTCCAGGGTGAAACGTTCTATGGCCTCCTCCAGGGTTTGGGTTTCCGGGTTCCACTGCTGGGTAACGCCCTTGGGTCCTCCCTGGGCTTCGCTCAGGCCTATGGAATTGCCCAGATAGGCCAGGCGGTCCCCGATATGATTCACGGTCAGGGAATTCCGCTGGGAGGTGGTTTGGGGGGCGCCCAGGCCGTAGAAGTACACGCCGAAAAAGTCGCCGGGCCTGCTGTCCGCAGGCCGGTAACCGTCCCGGTATTCAACGATGAAGACCCCCGCGGGATACCCCGCGAGGCTTTCCCCCCATTTTCCGGTTTGGGTCTTGGGGGCTAGAGCCGCGGCCTCCTCCGGGTCAAACTCGACATAGTAGCGGATATCCGCCATGTACCGGAATCCTCCAATCATGCCGTCCCCGCTCCAGGGAGGCATGGTATTGTACCCCAGGGTGGTTTCCGTTATCTCATAGCCGTCGGTTTCGCTGTCCCAGTAATCAAAGTCCCCGGAATACCAGAAGGGATTGACGGGATCGCTGGTCCTGCAGGTCTGCGGGGCGCTTGGGGCGCCGGCATAGCCCTGCGCGTCCTTCGCCAGCGCCCATACATCGTAGACCGTCCCGTCCTCAAGGTCCGTGATGATGACGCTGTTGTCCGTGGGTTCGAAGGCAAAGGGCGCCGCGGAGTCCAAAGTCCCGGGGCTGGGGGCATAACGTATCTCGTAGGATACGGCTCCGGGGGTCGGATCCCAGCTTGCGTAGATCTGCCTTATTGAAGGAACTACTTTGAGTCCGGTCGGAGCCGGCAGGGGCGTAATAAGGGTAACCGTGACGCTGTCCGATTTTGTGTTGTCCGCCGCGGATCGCACTGTAACCGTAAGAGCAGCGGCGGTTTCGTCCGCGGCCACGGCGAGGAGGCCGGCGGCGTTGATGGCGGTGTGGGCGCCGGTCTTGCCCTCCACGGTCCAGAGGACAGCGCGGGAATAGGCGCCGGTTCCGGTTACAGCCACGCTAAACTGCAAGGTTTCGCCCTTCATAACCGAGGCGTTCCGGGGGCTTACCGTCACGGAGCTTACCACTGGATTGGTTACCGTGACCGTGGCAACGCCGTATTTGGCGCTGTTCGCCGCGGACACGGCGGTGATGGTAAGGGTAGCGGCGGTTTCATCCGCGGCCACGGTAAGGAGGCCGGCGGCGCTGACGGCGGTGTGGGCGCCGGTTTTGCCCTCCACGGTCCAGGCAACCGCGGAGGAATAGGCGCCGGTTCCTTCGACGGCGGCGCTGAACTGCAGGGTTGCGCCCCGGGCAACAGAGGCGTCAGCGGGGCTTACCGTCACGGAGCTTACCACTGGTTTGGTAACCGTGACAGTGGCAATACCGTATTTTGCGCTGTTCGCCGCGGACACGGCGGTAATGGTAAGGGTGGCGGCGCCTTCGTCCGCGGTCACGGAGAGGAGGCCGGCGGCGCTGATGGCGGTGTGGGCGCCGGTCCTGCCCTCCACGGTCCAGGCAACCGCGGGGGAATAGGCGCCGGTTCCTTCAACGGCGGCGCTGAACTGCAGGGTTTCGCCCTTCACAACCGCGGCGTTCGCGGGGCTTACCGTCACGGACAGTATTGAGGGACCGGCGGGGGGTTCCTCCGCCGGGGTAATGTTGACCGTAACCCTGCCGTATTTGGCGCTGTCTGCGGCGGACACGGCGGTGACGGTCAGGGTTTCCGCGGTTTCGTCCGCGGCCACGGCGAGGAGGCCGGCGGCGCTGATGGTTGTGTGGGCGCCGTTTTTGCCCTCCACGGTCCATACAACCGCGGGGGAATACTCGCCGGTTCCTTCGACGGCGGCGTTGAACTGAAAGGTTTCGCCCTTCGTAACCGCGGCGTTCGCGGGGCTTATTGTCACGGACAGTATTGAGGGACCGGCGGGGGGTTCCTCCGCCTGGGTAATGTTGACCGTAACCCTGCCGTATTTGGCGGCGTCCGCGGCGGACGCGGCGGTGACGGTCAGGGTTTCCGCGGTTTCGTCCGCGGCCACGGCGAGGAGGCCGGCGGCGCTGATGGCGGTGTGGGCGCCGGTTTTGCCCTCCACGGTCCAGACGACCGCGGGGGAATACTCACCGGTTCCTTCGACGGCGGCGCTGAACTGAAAGGTTTCGCCCTTCATAACCGCGGCGTTCGCGGGGCTTATTGTCACGGACAGTATTGAAGGACCGGCGGGGGGCTCCGCCGTTTGGACTATGTTGACCGTAACCCTGCCGTATTTGGCGGCATCCGCGGCGGACGCGGCGGTGACGGTCAGGGTTTCCGCTGTTTCGTCCGCGGCCACGGTAAGGAGGCCGGAGCCGCTGATGGTTGTTTGGGCGCCGGTTTTGCCTTCCACGGTCCAGACAACCGCGTCGGAATACTCGCCGGTTCCTTCGACGGCGGCGCTGAACTGCAGGGTTTCGCCCTTCGTTACCGCGGCGTTAGCGGGGCTTATTGTCACGGACAGTATTGAGGGACCGGCGGGGGATTCCGCCGCCTGGGTAATGTTGACCGTAACCCTGCCGTATTTGGCGGCATCCGCGGCGGCTGTGGCGGTGACGGTCAGGATTTCCGCGGTTTCGTCCGCGGCCACGGCGAGGAGGCCGGCGGCGCTGATGGCGGTGTGGGCGCCGGTTTTGCCCTCCACGGTCCAGACGACCGCGGGGGAATACTCGCCGGTTCCTTCGACGGCGGCGCTGAACTGCAGGGTTTCGCCCTTCACAACCGAGGCGTCCGCGGGGCTTATTGTTACGGAGCTTATTTCAGGATCCCCGGAATCCAGGATGCCGGGGCATCCCGGCAGCATGAGGGTGAGCAAAAGCGCCGCCCCGGAGAGCAGGATTTTTTTTATAAAGGCGTTTTGCATAAAATACCTCCTCGAAATTAAAACGGACAAAAGCCCGCAGGCTTTTGTCCGTGGTCAGAAAGTCGCCGGTGTTACGTTACTGGGTCGACACCGCTCCGGGAGCGCCAGGGAAGGTTCTTGTGGCGCCGTAGAAATCCGTGAGCGGGAAATCATCTTCCGGCTTTGTTGTCAAAACATTGAGCAAGCCGCTGACCGGCCTAAAGGTTGTTGTATCAAAGGGGGCGCCTGTGATGGTCAAACCGTCCCCATCATCCAGGGTCGTCTTATCCCCGTCTCCGGCAATCCAGCGGTTGTTCGACCCAAGGGCAAAGTCAAAGTCCACCACGTTTCCCGCGCTGTACTGAACAGTATTATTAACAACACGATCTTGCCCTGCGGTGTTTCCGTAGAACAGACTTCCCGTCAAAGAGGTGATTATGCCGTAAATCGTCCCGCTATCGCCACTGGCATTATTGTTGTAGAAGGTACAACCCCGGACGACAAGCAGACTGCCAAAATCAAAGTAAATGGCGCTGCCCCTGCTGTTAGTGCCGGCGCCCTGATTATCGTTGAATATACAGGATTCTACGATAAGCCCGGCGGCGTAGTTGGCATAGATCCCTGCGCCGGTCTGTGACGAACCTCCCTTAAAGTGAACCCTGCGGATCGTTACCAACGGCCTGGGGATACTGGCGCTTGGATTATATCCATCGATACGTAACAGTTGTGATGCATTGCTGGACGCTGCCCTGGTCAGGGTAATGCCGTTCCCCTCTATGGTAACATTTCTTGTTATAACAGGAAGATCTCTAGTCAGCTCTATTTGCGTTGTGCCCGGAATTACCCCCTTAAAGACGATCAAATCGTTGGGCCGAATATTGGTCAGGGCATACCGCAGGGTTCCCGGAGTCGTTGCCGCTGTTCCTGCTGTATCGGTAAAGTTATTCACCTCCAGTCCGAATACCGCCTCTACCCGGGTATGGCCTGTCAGTGTTGTCAGGGTATTCTCCCGCTCACCGTTTACCAGATAATAAACCAGGGCATACCCCAAAGCCGGATCCGGCGTAAGGGTTACGGCGCCGGCGGGAACCATGCCGTCGCTATCGGGCTGCGGGCTTGCCGCGACAGTTCCCTCCAGACTGTTGTTTGCGAAAAGTTCCAGGTAATACCCGCCCCCGGCAACGGCTGTCTGCACCGCCCCGGCCGCGGCTCCGGCGGCGATTGGATTCCCGTAGAAGTCCGTTGAGGGATAGCCGGCGGGCAAGGATGTGTGCACATTAGCCGCCGCGCTTCCGGAAAGGAGCTTGAAGGTTTTGCCCGATATCAATAAGTTGTTTGAATGCCTGTCCCCGGTTCCCTGCTCCCAGCCGCTGTCCGAAGATGCCGTTCCAAAGATGGTGTCTGTCACATTGTAGGAGGCGGCTTCGAGGGTCCCGCTGTTATACACCACAGGATACCCCTCGCTGGCGCTGTTGGCGGCGAACAGGTTTCCGATCAGAAAAAGTTTTCCTGTGGAATACACCGCCCCGCCATATTTGCCCGCGTTATTCCCGTAGAAGGTACAGCCCCGTAGGGTCAGGGCGGCGCTATTGTAAATAGCGCCGCAACTATCGGCTTGGACAGCAAAGTTTGGGGAACTCCACCGGTTGTCGCTGAAAATACAGGATTCCAGAATCATGTTTCCATTGTTGCGGATCGCTGCGCCCGCTAATGCACGGCCTCCTTTAAAGTGGACTCTCCTGATCGTTACAGAAGACGCATTATCGATTTGCAACATCCTGGTCAAAGAAACATTGGAGGCGTCGCGGGTCAGGGTAACGCCGTTTCCCTCTATGGCAAGGTTCTTCCTGCTTATAAGGGGCAAACTGGCCGTCAAGGGGATTTCCGTTACGCCCGGGGTTACCCCGGTAAAAACGATGATATCGTTGTTTTGGGCATTGGTCAGGGCATAGCGCAGGGCGCCCGGGGTCGTCTCGCTTCCATCCGCATCGGTAAAGTTATTCACCTCCCGGCCGAATACCGCCTGAACCAGGCTATGGACTGTCAGGCTTGTCAGGGAATTCTCCCGCGCGCCGTTTACCAGGTAATACGCCAGCACATACCCCGCCACCGGATCCGGCGTAAGGGTTATAGCGCCGGCGGGAACCATGCCGTCGGTGTCGGGCTGCGGGCTCACCGAGACGGTTCCCGACAGGCTATTGTTCGTGGAAAGTCCCAGATAATACCCTCCTCCGGCGACAGTTGCCTGCACCGCGCCGGCCGCGTCTCCGGCGGCGATGGAATTTCCGTAGAAGTCCGTTGAGGGGTAATCGGCGGGCAGGGATGTAAGAGCGCCCGCCGCGGCGCTTTCGGAAAGGAGCTTAAAGGTCTTGCCGGATACCGGTATGGCGCTTGAGTGTCTATCCCCGGTTCCTTGTGCCCAGCCGCTGTCCAGGTATGTTGTCCCAAAACCGGTATCCGTCAGGTTATAGGAAGCGGCGGCGATGGTTCCGGTGTTATACACCACAGGATATCCGGCGCCGCCGCTGTTGCCGTAGAACACATTTCCCACCAGGGTAAGGGTTCCTGAGGAAGCCACCGCTCCGCCGTAAATACCCGCGCCGTTCCCGTAGAAGGTACAGGCCCGGATGGTCATACTGCCGGCATTAGAAATGGCGCCGCCATTGTAATTAGAACTCGAAGCCGTATTCAGGTTGTCGCTAAAAATACAGGATTCCAGGGTTAGGGTTAAGGACGGTGAATTGGCCAAGATCGCTGCGCCTGGGCCCCATGTCCTGCCTCCTTTAAAGTGGACACCCCGGATTGTTGTCACACCTCTGTTGAATGTTAACAAATTGGCGTTATAAGCGATGGGCCAGGATGCATCGCGGGTCAGGGTAACACCGTTTCCCTCTATGGTGAGATTTTTGGTTATAGCAGGAAGGTTCTTGGTCAGCGCTATTTCCGTTGTGCCCGGGGTTACCCCGCTAAAAAGGATGATATCGTTATCCTGGGCATTGGTCAGGGCATAGCGCAGGGTTCCCGGGGTCGTCTCGCTTCCCGCAGTATCGGCAAAGTTGTTCACCAGTGTGTTGAATATCGCCCGCACCTGGCTGTGGCCGGTCAGGCTTGTCAGGGTATGCTCCCGCTCCCCGTTTACCAGGTAATACGCAAAGGAGTACCCCGAATTCGCCGTTGGCGTAAGGGTTATGGCGGCGGGAACAATGCCGTCTTCATTGGGCAACGGGCTTACTTCGACGATTCCCGCCAGGCTATTGCCAGCCGAAAGATCCAGGTAATAGCCGTTCCCGGCGGCAAACGCCTGCACCGCTCCGGCGGCAGCTCCGTTGACAATGGGGTTTCCGTAGAAGTCCTTTGTGGGATAATTCTCCGGCAGGAGCGTAAGCATACCCGCGGACGCGCTTCCGGAAAGGAGCCTGAAGGTTTTAGGCGACATAATGAAGGGGTCATTTGAGTAGACATCGCCGGTTCCCTGCTCCCAGCCGCAGTTCAAGTTTGCTGTTCCAAAGTCGCTATCCACCAGGTTATAGGAAGCGACGATGGTTCCACCTTCATTAGACACCACAGGGCACCCGTACGTACTGTTGACGCTTCCGTAGAACAGATTCCCCGTCAGGGTAAGCGTTCCCGTGGAATATATGGCGCCGCCTCTATAATACGCGGCATTCCCGTAAAAGGTACACGCCCGGATGGTTAAACTTCCAGAACTAGCAATACCACCCGCAGCAGACATGCCAGTCATAGCGGTAGTGCGATTGTCGGTAAAAATACAGGCTTCCAGGGTCAGGGTTCCGCCGCTCTTGTGTATCGCCCCGCTATTATTTGCTGCCCGACCCCCTTTAAAGTGGATCCCGCGAATCGTTACCTCGCCGCCGGTGATATACAGCAACTGGGAACTGCCGGACACGGTCCAGGAGTCGGCGGGGGTCAGGGTAACGCCGTTTCCTTCTATGGTGACGCTTTTGTTTATCGTCGGAAGCCTGCTTGTCAAGGGAATTTCCGTTGCTCCCGGGGTTACTCCATTAAAAAAGATGGGGTCGCCGGCTTGGGCATTGGTCAGGGCATAGCGCAGGGTTCCCGGGGTCGTTGCAGCAGTTCCCGCCGTATCGGTAAAGTCAGTCACCGCCAGGCCGAATACCGCCTGCACCTTGCTATGGGCGGTCAGGGCCGTGGGCGGGGTGTCTACCCGGGTTCCGTTCACCAGGTAATACGCCCAAAAGTACCCCGTGTTTGCGGTTGGCGTAATGGTTATATCGCCGGAAACAAAGCCTTCGTCATCAGGCAAGGGGTCTACCTTAAGGCTTCCCCTCTGACTGTCATTCACCGATAACTCCAGGTAATACCCGCTCCCAGCGGCAAGCTCCTGTACCGCCCCGGTTGCGGCCCCTGTGCCGATGGGATTCCCGTAGAAATCCGCCACAGGATAATTATCGGGTAAGGCGGCAAGCGCTCCCGCCGCCGCGCTTCCGGACAGAACCTTAAAGGTCTTGCCGGATATTGACGGGGCGGCTGAGTAGCGATCCCCGGTTCCCTCCTCCCAGCCGCTGCCTGTGGTTGTTGCTCCAAAGGCAATGTCCACCAGGTTATAGGATGCATTAAACGTGCCGGTTTTATACACCACAGGATAGCCATTGGTTCCGCCGGTGTTCCCCCTGAACAGGTTCCCCGTCAGGGTAAGCGGTCCTGAGGAATACACCGCCCCGCCTGCATAGCCCGCGCTGTTCCCGTAGAAGGTACAGCCCCGGATGGTTAGCTGCCGGCTGCCGCTGGCGGTACTGTAAATGGCTCCGCCCATGCCGTAGGAAGTTATAGCGGTAGTCTGGTTATCGCTAAAGATACAGGATTCCAGGGTCAGGGTTCCGCTATTGCGTATCGCCCCGCCATAGGTCGTTGTCCGGGCGCCTTTGAAGTGGATTCCCCGGATTGTTAGGTTAACGCTGCTGCCGCTGATATACAATAACTGGGATGATGAGGATATAGCCGCCGAAGATCCGCGGGTCAGGATAGCGCCGTTCCCTTCTATTAACAAAGTTTTGCTGACGCTTATCTGGATAACGCTCGTAAGCTCTATTGGTTTCCCCGGCTCCAGCGTCACCCGTATGGTTTTGCCCGAGGGAGCGTCAATAATTGCCTGGCGCAGACTCCCTACCCCGCTGTCACTGTCGTTGGTCACCAGTACGGCGTTGAAGTCCTCGTCGGTAAAGGTATAGCCGGCCAGGGCGGTTTTGGCGGCGAGGTTTTGGTAGATGTGCACCACCTCGGTCTTGCCCGTAACAAGCCCCTCGGCGTTCTTTAACTGTGCGGCGAGGATGTAGTATCCCACAGGAATATTGTCCTTAACGCCGCTTAAAGTAAGCGGATCGGTTCCCTCAATGCCGGGCTCCGGGTCCAGCAAATCGAGGGGCGGCTCTTCCGCGGCTATGCGGGTCAGGGTCAGGGATTCCACCGTAACCCCCTCCGGGTACCGCAGGCCGAATTCCAGGCTTCCCGTGCCCTCCCCGGTAACGACGGGGGACAGGGCAATGTCCACGGTCCCCGCGTCGCCGCCAGCGGCGATAACGAAAGGTTCGGCCGTTGAGCCCTGAGCGACAAGGGTCTCGGGATTGTCATTTTCCGCAAGGGCCTTTACCGTCAGGGTATAGCTTCCGGATTCCAGAATAAATTCGTCGCCATTGGGGACTTTTTCTACGGCCGCCTCCCCGTCTTTGGCAAACCAATATTCCAGGTACAAATTGGCCAGTTCCACATCAGGCATGACGGTACGCGCCGCTCCCCGGGAAAAACTCACCCGCACCGTGCCGAACCCTTCGGGCGCGTCCGGGGAGAGGGTTTCCTGTTGGTGATTATTCTGAAACAAATTGGAACAGGCGTTCAAAAACAAAACGCAGAGCGTTAAAACCAGGGCTTTTACTTGTGTCTTTTTCATTGTCTACCCCCTTAATTCTCAACCGTAAAGCGGATGCCCGTTGAATGGGGCGTCCCGCCTTTGAGTACCGTTACCCCCAAGGTATAGGTTCCATTGGTGTAATCCATCGCCCTGATGGAGATGGACTGCGCCGCTCCCCGGCTGCCCCCTATGGGGATGCCGTCCAGGGACCATTGAACGCCGGTGTAATCGCCGGCAACCGCCGCGGTAAAGCTCATATCATGCT
>JAIROB010000221.1 GCA_031257695.1 Treponema sp.
CCCCTGATAGGGGAAGCGTATTGCAAGCTGCAGGCGATGAGCGAGGACGAAGCGAACCGGATGCTCTACGAAGCCCGTTTGAAAGCGCAGCGGGATGAATATTCCCGGGTGCAGGGCGCTCTCCAGAAAGGACGGCAGGAAGGACGGCAGGAAGGACGGCAGGAAGGACGGCAGGAAGAACGGAAAGAAGTCGCCCGAACCCTAAAAGTCCTCGGGGATCCTGTCGAGAAAATAGCCAGGGCGACCGGGCTCTCCGCTGACGAAATTGCCGCTTTGTAAGCGCAGGGCTTTGAAAAAGGTCCGGACATTAAGATCATTGACGCTGTTGTTCTCCGGGAAGAGGTATTTGTATAAATTGTTGAGGAAACCGTACTGCACCTCTTCGTTGGGAAACCCCAGGCTGTACTCGCGGAGATCCTTGTCATAACCGGCGCCGCAAGTATACCGCAGTTTAGCCAGCCCCGCCAATACGCCGCCGCCTGTAAGATTTCCCGGGGGAGAATCTGTCCCGATCGAGGCGCTAGACGGATTATCCCGTATACGCTATCATTTAAGACAGCAAGTGAGCGATTTAAGGAATTTATGACCATCGACGACACCCACCCTTTCTCTTCATTTGGTTTATCCGATGATATTTTAGAGGCGCTGACCCGTAAGGGCTTTGCCGCGCCCAGCTCAATACAGAGCATAGCCCTGCCCCGTCTGCTGGCGGATCAGGGGCACCTGATTGTCAAGGCCCGGACCGGCACCGGAAAAACCGCCGCCTTCGGCATACCCCTGGTGGAACGGATACGGCAGAGCGGCCACGCCCCGCGGGCGCTGATCCTGACCCCCACCAGGGAGCTGGCCCTCCAGGTTTCCAAGGAAATCGCTTCCCTGGCATCCTCGGCCATACCCCGGATCACCTCGGTTTACGGCGGCGCCTCAATCCGCAACCAGATACTGGACCTTAAACGGGGAACCGAAATTGTGGTGGGCACTCCGGGGCGCGTCATAGACCTGATGGACCGCAAGATCCTGGATCTCTCCGCCGTCGACTGGTTCATTCTGGACGAGGCCGACGAGATGCTGGACATGGGCTTTATCGAAGATGTGGAGCTCATCCTCAAATCCGTTAAAGACGACCGCCGGGTGGCGCTGTTTTCCGCTACCATGCCCGATCCGATCCTGAAAATAGTCCGGGACCATATCGGCGAGGTGGATATTCTGGAGGACGCCGCGGCGGAGGATGAAAAGCCCCTGGTGGACCAGTACTACCTGGTGCTCAAGCGGGAAGATCGCCTGGAGGCGCTGCGCCGCATCATCGACAGCGCGGAGAGTTTCTACGGCCTGATCTTTACCGCCACCAAGGTCGGGGCGGACGAGCTGTCCCGGCGGCTCGCCGAAAGCGGCTATTCCGCGGAGGCTATCCACGGCGATCTTACCCAGGAAGCCCGGGAACGGACCCTGCGGCGGTTCCGCGCCCGTTACGGGACCTCCAACCTTCCCGGCGGGGAGGTCTCCGCGCTGGTGGCCACCGACGTGGCGGCCCGGGGCCTGGATATTGAGCGGCTTACCCACGTGATTAACTACGATCTCCCCAACGACAGGGAAACCTACGTCCACCGCATAGGCCGCACCGGCAGGGCGGGCAGGCGGGGCACCGCCATCAGTCTGGCCCTGCCTTCGGAGCGGGCGCGCATCAGCCGTCTTTCCTACACCATTGAACGCACCCTGGGCAGCAAAATTGTCTACATGAAGGCTCCGGCGGTTTCGGCGGTGACCAAGTCCCTGGAAAACCGCATCCTCCACAGCATACTCGGCGCCGTCCCGGAGCAGGTCCTTGGCGCGGCGGCGCCTGAAAACAGCGCTGCCGTTGAGAGTGTCGCTGTTGACGGCGCTGTTGTTGACGGTATTGCTGTTGACGGCGGCGGCGCTGCCCGCCCCCCGGAATCGACCCTGCCCCAAACCCGGCTGGGACGGAAGCTGGTAAAAAAGCTGGGCGCGGAAACCGCGGTGGAGGCGCTCATTGCCATGGCCTTTGGGGAGAAGCTCGATCCTTCCCGGTACGGGCCCATAACGGAGCTTGACGAGGCGCCCCAGCGGGAGCCGGCGGCGCGGTTCGGCAGGGGCAAACGCCAGGGAGCACTGGCGTTCTCCGCTCCGGCGCCCCGGGGCAAACACGCCATGTTGCGCCAGGGCGACCGCTATGCCAAACACTTCGGCGGCGCCCTTGCCGCCGGCCCCATCCCCAATGGCGAAAGGGTCTACGTCGGCCTGGGGCGCAGGCATGGAGCCACCGCCCGGGACGTGGCCGGGCTGCTCATGCGCGCCGGAGGCGTTCCGGGGCGGCTGGTGGACTCCATCGAAGTGAAGGATTACTGCGCCTTCGCCACCATGCCGGAAGACGCGGCCCGCCGCGCCTGCGCCTTTTCCCGGAACACCCCGGAGGACCCGGCTATTAAGCTCGCTTTTCCCGAGGGCGGCGAAGGATCACGGGGCAGACCGGGATCCTCCCGGCGCTGATTGTAGGGTACGGGGCCATAAGAACAACAACATGAGGCTTTCCCAAAACTAACCGAGTTTTGGGAAAAGCTCACATAAGGAACTGTGCAGAAATAACATGACCATTTGGCCATGTTATTTCTTTATTCGCAGGCGGGTTTAATACCCCGCCCCTCTGGGGCTAAACTTGACCCACAATTTAGGCCCGGCGCTTCGTTAAGGGCAGATCTTTCCCTTGGAAAATCTTGCAGGCGGCGGGATAGCGGGATTTGGCGCGGCTCAGAGCGGTATTGCCCCGCTTAGCCGGGCGCAGGGGGCCGGGGAGCGGGGGAAACGGCGGAAAA
>JAIROB010000222.1 GCA_031257695.1 Treponema sp.
TTTTCCGCCGTTTCCCCCGCTCCCCGGCCCCCTGCGCCCGGCTAAGCGGGGCAATACCGCTCTGAGCCGCGCCAAATCCCGCTATCCCGCCGCCTGCAAGATTTTCCAAGGGAAAGATCCGCCCTTAACGAAGCGCCGGGCCTAAATTGTGGGTCAAGTTTAGCGCCTTTGTCGGGGGCGTCCCCGTTAACCTCATTCGGGCCCATAGGGGAAGCTGCTTTTTAGGGCCGGCAGGAGCTTGAGATCCGAATCGACAAAGTCCAGTTGTTCAATTTCTTCAAGCGCGGCCCAGCGCCACTGGGTGTGTTCCATAAGGGTGCATTGGGGAACGGCAAAGGAGACGCGGTAGGCCCTGAGACGGCGCTTAACGCCCCGGTGCTCAAAATCGGCGCTTCCCAGAAAATCCCCCACAACGATATCCACGCCAAACTCTTCCAGGTACTCCCGTTTAAGCGCCTCCTGGTCAGACTCTCCGTTGTCTACTTTTCCGCCGGGAAATTCCCATTTGTCCCCCATGGCGCCGCCCTTAAGTCGCCGGGCTATGAAGAATTTACCCCGTTCCCAGGCGATTCCCGCCACAGAACAATGCAAAAGAACCGCCTAAAGGAAAAGCACGGAAGGCAGGAGAAAGTGCAGGGCCGCCGCCGCCAGGGCAAAGTAGCCCACCCATTTTTTATTGTGAATCAAAACCTGTTCTATCTTTTCGGTATGCTCCGGTTCCATGGTGGATCGGCTGCGGTAGTATTCAAACACCAGAATAAACCCTGCCAGAAAGCCCGCCAGCGCGGGAACGAGGTCCCCAACCACCGGCACATCTCCCCGGGAGGAAGAAAGGATCTTCAAAAGCCCCGTTACAATGGTTGCCGCCCCCAGAATAAACCGGCAGGTTTCGTTGTGGATGGAAAAGCGGAAACCCGTGTCCAGAAGGACAGCATCCTCGTCGGTATTTCTGATAAGGGCATACCCGGAAAGACCGTTTAAGAGGATGGACAGGAAATAAAACTGAATCATACCGTTCTCCGAATATTTATACCATAGAGAATTAACGCGTTTTGGTCAAGAAACGTAAACCAGAAAGGGGCAATTTGCTTTACAAAAGAAATCCCTGCGGGGCGCTTACCTGCCGGCTTTGATCTGGGCGGAGACCCGCTGCTCCCCCGCCTGGAAAAGCAGGAGGTATTTTTCCGCGCTAAAGGGCAGATCAAGCCGGTACTCCTCCTCCCCCTCCAGGGTGAAAAAGATCTGATCCGTAAAGACGGGAATATCCGCGCCGTCCGTTTTCCCCGGCGATTTGACAAACGGGGAAACCCCCACATACACCACGCCGGTATAGGGATATTCCCCGCCGGGGACCCGGCGCTTTGTGACGAGGATAAAGGGTTCGGCGCCGCCCCCGGCTCTGAGCCGCAGGGTATTGCCCCCCAGAGTCAGGCCGCCCCGGGAGAGGTTGAAAAAGACCAGGATCCAGACGGAGATGAGCAGTACGCTGACAAAGAGAATCTGATGGGGTTTTGTGGAAGTCAGGGAGCGGACAAAACCGCCCTTGATCAGGGGCCTCCCTTCATTTATGGCCCGGACCTCCGGCGAGGCCCGTTCCAGCCGGCGTTCCCGGCTGTAGTAAAAAACCAGTTCCCGATCGGGCTCCGCCGGGGTTTCCCGGCCCGCCTGTTTTTCGCCGTCCTTCACAGAGCAGTCTCCTCAAGGAATTTATCGGTGCGCCACCAGACCAGCTTGGCGGTAAAGTCCGTGGCCAGCAGAGCGGAGAGAATGCCCTCAGCGGAGATGGTAAAGGCGTTAAACTGAAGCTCCTCCGGTTTTACCTGGATAAGCCCCCGCCGCTGTTCATGGGGATCCGTGGAGAGGATCATGATGGAATACCCCTCCTCCACAGGAAAGGCCAGGAAGACCCTGTCGTTTTTTACCGCCCCCAAAAGCGAATAGAGGAGCCGCTCGGTGGCGCGGCTGTTATTCCCGGTCGCCGGCTGTTCAAAGAAGGGCGCCTCGATGGTCCCCCGGTAAGAGCCGTCTTCCACGTTCATCAGCCAAATAACGGAACTGTCCGGCTCCGCTCCCAGTTTGGTCTTGGTGGATTCGTCAAAGGTTTCCCGGTAATAATCGACTTTGATAAACAGCTTTTTGCTGTCCGGGGACACCGCAATGGAATCTATAGAAGGAAACACCGGCTGCCGGTCCGGGGGAACGGGAATAAGCTCATGCGTCAGGGGCAGAAAGTACAGCAAAGTCCCCTCCGCGTCATACCAGTAAATATTCCAGCCCGTGGGCAGGCGGCACACAACGGCAAAATCGTCCTGGACAGAAACGCTGATCCGTTCTATCCTGGGGAAAGGCGAGCCCCCTATGCCCTCTTTGCCCAGGTACTCGACGAAACGGCCCTTCGCGTCAAAATGGAGGACTATGGAATCCTCCAGGATCCTGTTTTCAGCGTCAAAGCTGCGCCGCTCATAGGGGAGCCGGTCCTCCACATAGATATGCTTGCGGGAGTCCACCGCAATGGCCCCTGGCTCCAGAAGGGGGTAGGAAAAGGCCCCCCGGGTCGCCACCGCGGCGCTTTCCACATCGGTTCGCAGGGTCAGGGGCGGCGGGTTGGTTTCTTCATTATAGATCATAAACAGGAGATCCCCGTAGGAGGTGTAGTGCACCACCTTGCCCCCGTTGCCGTCGGACATATAGAAGAGGCCGTCCCGCATGGCCAGGGATGTTTTGCGGTTGCTCCGGCCCCCCTCAAGGTTGTACAGATCGATCTGATCCTCCAGCCGCCCTATGTCCAGGGTGAAAAGATCTTCCCGGTCGACGGACACGAGGCTCTGTTCCGCGCAGCCCCCCGCAAGCAGCATACAGAGGGCCGCCGCGGCAAACCATGGTTTCATATGGGAACTTTAGTCGGCCGGGGGAGGATTGTCAATGTTCAGGGCCGATCGCCCAGCAATTCCGAATTCAAAATCCCAAAACCGAAAAAACCTGAAACAATCGTTGTGCTGTTACGGCGCTGTGGGTATACTGGCATAGAGGACAGAGGATGGGAGAGGATTTACGGTCACGGCTGCGGCGTATTCGGGAGGCCCGTTACACCCGGGACAAGGGGAGCGCCATGCCGGGCACATCAGGGCAGGCTGCGGATAACGCACCGGACACGGGAGCAGCGGAGGCGCGGGTCATGCTGCCCGGATCGGACTGGACCAGCGCGGGGTATTTGACGGTTAAGCGGTCCGTGTTTATAAAGCCGCCCATGGATGTCCCCGGGGAACTGCCGCGGGCGCTGGGCATCCTGGTTCCGGACCTCCTCCGCTATGGCGCGGTCCTGCCCGGAACCGGGGATTTGATTTTTTTCGACCTGGAAACCACGGGCCTTTCCACCGGGCCCGGCGTTGTGGCCTTTCTGGCGGCTTTCGGCAGGCTTGCGGGGGACAGCCTCCGGGTGGACCAGTACCTGCTCCTGGATTATCCCGGGGAGGCCGATTTTCTGGAGGCCCTCCTGGGGGAGTTTGCTCCGGCCCTTCCGGAGGGGCCGCCGCCCCTGGTGACAAGCTATAACGGCAAGAGCTTTGACACCCAACTGCTCAAGACGCGCTGCCTTATGAAGGGTTTTTCGCCGCCGGAATATGCCCAGGCGGATCTGCTCCACCCCAGCCGGCGGCTCTGGAAACGGATCCTGGGATCCTGCTCCCAGGCTTCGATTGAAACCGCAGCGCTCGGCCTGAACCGGGAAGGGGATGTGAGCGGCGCCATGGCGCCCGACATCTGGTTTTCGTTTCTGAAAAGCGGGGATCCCTCGGAACTGGCCGGGGTGTGCGATCACAACATCAGGGATATTCTCGGCCTTTTGGGGATTTTTTGCGCCCTCTGCCGGATAGCCGAAGATCCCCTGGGCGGGGGCGCCCGCTACCGCTGTGACAGGGAGAGCCTCGCCCTGTGGTGGCGCCGGGCGATTCGCGTCCACGGAGAGACGGCGTTTGGGGCGGGAACAGGCCGCGTCGGGGAGGCGCTGCTGCAGACCGCGGCCGAAGCAGGGCTGTGCCGCGCCGCGTACGCCTACCGCCGGGACCTGGCGATTGAGGCGGAGTGGAAGCGGAAGGATCCGGCTTCGGCGCTCAGGCAGGTCGATCTGTTCTTGGCGTTGGACGAAATTCCGGGTATTATGGCGGAGAATATGTTCCATCGCCGGGAACGGCTGTTGGAAAAACTAAGAAAAAAGGACGGTTGCCGTGCAAATTCGGTTTTTGACGATTGAGGATTACGATGACGCTTATTCTCTCTGGAAAACTTCTCCGGGGATTGGCTTAAAGACCCTGGACGATTCTGAAACGGGGATTCGGAAGTATCTGGAGCGGAATCCCCTCACCTGCTTTGCGGCGGAGGAAAACGGCGAGCTTGTGGGCGTCATATTGGGTGGCCATGACGGACGGCGGGGCTATATATACCACATCGCGGTAAAGCCGGATTACCGCAACTGGGGAATCGGGAGGGCCCTGCTCGAAGCGGTGGAAAAGGCGCTCATCCTGGAGGGGATCAACAAGGTGGCTTTGATTTCATTCAAAACCAACGTCGGGGGAAACCGCTTTCTCAAAGCCTGCGGCTACCCCATCCGGGACGATGTGGTGTACCGGAACAAAAGCCTCAACATAGAAAACGCCTAAGGGAAAGGATGTTTAACAGCATTACCGGGACCGTTACCGGAAAAATTGACGACCGCCTGCGGATCCGCACCGGGGGGGTTGAGTGGGAGATTACCGTGCCGCTTACCGACATAGGCCAACTCCCGCCGCCCGGCGAGGAAGCGCGGATCTTCACCTGGCTGTCCCACCGGGAGGATCAGATGAAGCTCTTCGGTTTTGCCGACGAATACCGGCGCTCCACCTTTCTTGAGCTCCTCAGAGTGGAAGGCATAGGCCCCCGGCAGGCAGTCAAGATCATGGGGGGCATAGGCCAGGAGGAATTGCAGAGCGCCCTGGACTCCGAAGACCTGGTCCGGCTGGAAGCGGTGCCCGGCCTGGGGAAAAAGACCGCCCAGAAGATGATCCTCGCGCTCAAGGGCAAACTGACAAGCGGCGATGGCAGGCCCCAGGCCGCTTCTCTCCACAGCGACCTGGTTACGGCTCTGACGGAGATGGGCTACGACCGGCGGTCCGCTTCGGAAGCCCTGGCAAGAGCCGAAGCCTCCCTGCCCCCGGGACTAAGCGCCGCGGATCTGGAAAAGGCGTTGTTCAGGCAGGCGATTCTGCACCTGAGCGGCGCCTGACGCCTGCCATCGCAGCCTTGTAAAATTTACCCGGAGCGGCTACACTAAGCTGCCATGAAACGAAGACTGATAACCTCCGCCCTGCCCTATGTGAATAATGTCCCCCACCTGGGCAATCTCATCCAGGTCTTGTCCGCGGACGCCTTCGCGCGGTTCTGCCGGCTCCGGGGTTATGAAACCCTCTATATTTGCGGCGCCGACGAATACGGCACCGCCACGGAGAACCGGGCCGCGGA
>JAIROB010000167.1 GCA_031257695.1 Treponema sp.
GGAATGAGGTTTGCGGGGTTGATCTCCAGGCCGGCGATTCTGCCCCGGACATCGTAGCCCGCGGCGTTGAAGTACCGCAGGGACGCGAAGCGTATCCCCCTGAGCCTGTCGTACCAGCCCAGGAGCCGCTCAATTTCCAGCTTGGTATAGCCGTAGTAACTCTCCGGATTGGCGGGATGCTTTTCATCAATGGGCAGGTATTCGGGCCTGCCGTAAACCGCGGCGCTGGAGGAAAAGATCATGTTTTTGATCCCCCCCTCCACGGCGGCGTTGAGGATGTTTATGGAACCGCTGATATTGTTCACCGAGTATTTTTCCGGCTTAATCATGGATTCCCCCACGGCCTTAAACGCCGCCAGATGAACCGCCGCGTCAAAGCCGTCCCTGGCCGTCCGCGCCAGGCCGGCGTAGTCCAGGATGTCGCCGTGGACAAATTCCGCTTCCGGGAACAGGTTCTGCCGGCTCCCGCTGGAAAGGTTGTCAAAAACCGTCACGGCATGGCCCCGGTCCAGAAATTCCCGGACCACATGGCTGCCTATATACCCTGCCCCGCCGATTATCAATAGTTTCAAAGTAAACTCCCCGGGCGCTTTGCCGCCCTGCCTTATACTATAATGATTCCTTATACCTTAGGCTATCGTCCGGTATTTGCATCGCATCGGAATTGCTGTCAGCCCGTGCTCCCCAGGGAAAACACATCGTAGGGATCGTCCCCCTGCCGCCGGTGCTGTATGGCTTCCAGGAGGTGAAGCGTTTTAATTTCCCCCTGGCCTTCCAAATCCGCGATGGTTCGCGCCACCCGGATGATCCCGTGGTAGGCGCGTCCGGAAAGGCCCAGTTTCTCCGCGGCGGAATGGAACGCGGTTTCCGCGCCGGCAGCCAAGGGGCAAAACCTGTCCAGCATGGCCGCCGACATTCCCGCGTTCCGCCGGATCCGCGTGCCCCGGAAACGCCTCCGCTGGATCTCCACCGCCCGCAAAACCCGTCCGGCGACAGCGGCGCTGCCTTCCCCTCCGGGATTGGCCATGGTTTCCATTTCCGGGGAAGACGCGGCCACCCGCAGCTCCACCCGGTCCAGGAGAGCGGCGCCGAATTTACGCCAGTACCGCCGTATCTCCTCGGCGCCGCAAAAACAGCCCTGACCCGCGGCGCCTGAACGCATCCCCAGGCGGCCGCAGGGGCAGGGATTGGCCGCCAGGACAAGCTGAAAATCCGCGGGGAGCCGCACCGGGCCGTCCGCGCGGGAAATGGTTATCACCCGGTCTTCCAGGGGTTCCCGCAGGGACTGGAGGACGTTGGAGCGAAACTCCGGGGCTTCGTCCAGAAACAGAGCCCCAAAGTGGGCCAGGCTTATCTCGCCGGGCCGGACTGTTTTGCCGCCCCCCAGAATGCCCTCCGCGGACGCGGAATGATGGGGGGAACGGAAGGGCGGGCGGGTAATGAGCCGGCCCTCGGTTTCCGCCAGGGTCCGTCCTGCCAGGCTGTGGAGCCGGGTAACCTCCACCGCCTCTTCCGGTGTCAGGGGCGCCAGGATAGAGGGGAGCCGCCGGGCCAGCATGGTTTTTCCCGCGCCGGGGGGGCCGAACACCAGGATATTGTGCCCCCCGGCCGCGGCGATCTCCAGAGCCCTTTTGTACCGTTCCTGACCCCGCACTTCCGCAAAGTCCCCTGAAAAAGCCCCGGCCGCGGCGCCGGCGGCGGCGCCCGTGGCGGGGACGGGGACCTCGGAGCGGGGGAGGGAACCGGTTTCCTGGCGCAGCGTCAGGATGTGCGCCGCCTGTGCCAGGGTGCCCGCGGCGGCAAAACGGCCGGATTCCAGGATAGCCGCCTCGCCGGCGTTCCCCGCGGGGACAATGAATTCCCGGATGCCCGCCTTGAGCCCGGCCGCGGTGGCCGCCAGAACGCCCCGGACCGGCCTGATTCGGCCGGACAGCTCCAGTTCACCCATCACCAGGATCTCCCCTTCGCCGGAACCGTCGCATAGGGGGAGGATCCCCGCGGCAGCCATCACCGCCAGGGCGATGGGCAGATCCAGGGAAGCGCCGTCCTTCCGCAGCCCCGCGGGGGCCAGGTTGATCAGCACCCTGTCCTGGGGAAACGCGAAACCCGAATTACGGAAAGCCGCCCGGACCCGTTCCCGGGCCTCCCGCACCGCCTCCTGGGCAAGCCCGGTAATGTCTATCCCCGGTATGCCCCGCCGTATATCCGCCTCAACCCGGATAATGATTCCATCCGCCCCGTAGGGCGCGTAGGTGTGTATAAACATCTTCCGCCTCCACCGTCATAATGGAGCCACGGTGAAAAATGCTTTAGCGCGGCATGAAAAAAATATAAGAAGGTAAAAAAAACTGAATTGAGTGTCCTAACCCGTCAAAATATGCTATAAAAATACTTGATATGCCCCTTTCATGGAATGAAATAAAAACCCGCGCCGCCGCCTTTGTCCTTGAATGGAAAGACAAGGCCCCCTCCGCCCGTGAAGAAGCGGATGCCCAAACTTTTGAGGCGGGTTTTCTCAATATCTTCGGCGATGAAGGCCGGAAAAAAGCGGTTTTTGAATATAAAGTCGCCCTGGGCGAAACCAAAATGACCCTTTTCGGCGAGGAAACTTCCGGCGACCAGCGGGGGTATATAGACCTCCTCTGGAAAGGAAAAATCCTCATCGAAATGAAAAGCCCCGGCAAAGAGGGCACACAAGAACGTGTCTTGTCAAAAGCCTATGAACAGGCCAAAACCTATGCCGATGCCCTTCCTTCCAAAGAATTTCCAAAAGGTATTCTAATCTGCGATTTTATCAATTTTCACTACTACGATTTTACCAAAGACCTGCAGATAGTCCCCGATAAATACCGGTTTACCCTTTCCGAATTGGCGGATTATGTAACCCTTTTCGGACATCTTGCCGGGTATTCCAGCGTTGAATACAAGCAGCTTGACCCGGTGAACATCCAGGCAGCCGAGACAATGGCCCGGCTTCATGACCGCCTCAAGGAAATCGGTTATCAAGGCCACCGGCTGGAACTCTACCTCTGCCGCCTGGTATTCTGCCTTTTCGCCGATGACACCGGCATATTTGAACCGGCAAACCTTTTTCACCAATACATCAATGAACGTACCAGCAAGGACGGAAGCGACCTTGCGCCGCATCTTGAAAAAATATTTGAAACCCTGAATGAACCCCGGAAAGAACGGTTAAAAACCATAGACGAACAATTAAATTTGTTCCCCTACGTCAACGGCGGCCTTTTTGAGGAACATCTTAAAACCGCTGATTTTGACCGCAAAATGAGGGATGCCCTTCTGGAATGCTGCGCCCTGGACTGGAGCAAAATTTCCCCCGCCATTTTCGGTTCCATGTTCCAAAGCGTGATGAACGATGAAGAACGGCACGATTTAGGAGCGCACTACACCAGCGAACAAAATATTTTAAAAGTGATACATCCCCTGTTTCTCGATGATCTCTGGGATGAATTCAACAAAATAAAAATCCAAAACCCCGGAACCAAAAAACACAATCTTGCCCTGTTTCACGCCAAACTGTGCCGCCTTAAGTTCCTTGACCCCGCCTGCGGCTGCGGCAACTTTCTTGTCATAAGCTACCGGGAGTTGCGCCTGCTTGAAATTGAGATCATCAAGGAGATTTTGAAGGGTGAACAAGTCATTGATATAGAAATCATGATACGGGTTAATGTTGACCAATTTTACGGTATTGAGATTGAGGAATTCCCGGTGCGTATAGCCCAGACCGCGTTATGGCTCATGGATCACCTGATGAACAATCAGGCTTCCGCCGCCTTCGGGAAATACATCGTCCGTATACCCTTAAGGGCATCGGCAACCATTGTAAACGCCAATTCCTTGACAACCGATTGGGAAAGTATCGTGCCGAAAAATGGATTGAGTTATATTTTGGGGAATCCGCCATTTTTGGGCGCCCGAATAATGAGCAAAGAGCAAAAAATGGAAGTTAATCAGATTTTTGAAGGCATGAAGGATAATAGCAACCTTGATTATGTTACCTGCTGGTATAAAAAGGCAGCTCACTATATTAAAGGAACGAATATCGAAGTTGCGTTTGTTTCAACAAACAGTATATGTCAGGGCGAACAAGTCCCTATACTCTGGCCTGAATTGATCAATAAACACGGAATTAGAATAAATTTTGCGCATCAGACCTTCAAATGGAGCAATGAAGCGAGGGGAAAAGCGGCTGTCTACTGCGTAATTATTGGTTTTAGCCTTAACGACCGTAAAGAAAAGAGGCTTTATCATTATGCAAGTGTTACCGACGATCCAACAGAAACAACGGTAAGCCGAATAAATGCTTACCTGATAAATGCCCCGGTTATCTATATACAGAAGGCAACAAAACCAATTTGTAAAGTTTCAGAAATGGTTTTTGGAAATATGCCGAATGACGGCGGTAATTTTTTGCTGACCGAAGAAGAAAAAAATCAACTCCTCGAAAAAGAGCCCGATATAAAAGAACTAATACGGCCTTTTTTAGGGGCAGATGAGTTTATAAACAGCATCCCAAAATATTGTATATGGCTCAACGGTATTTCCCCGGCAAAATATCAAAAATCAAAGGAAATACAACGTAGAATATCGGAAGTCAGAAATCTAAGGACAAACAGCGCTCGGGAAGCAACTCGAAAACTGGCGGACCTTCCCATGCTTTTCGGTGAGATACGGCAGCCTGATACGGATTATCTTCTTATACCACGGGTGTCATCGGAAAAAAGAAGATATATCCCCATTGGGTTTTTTACAGCGGACATAATAGCCGGTGATACGACTTTAGTAATCCCCAATGCAACACTTTATGAATTTGGCGTGATAACGTCTACTATGCACATGGCATGGACGAGATATGTTTGTGGTAGATTAAAAAGCGATTACCGCTATTCCGCTTCCATCGTTTATAATAATTTCCCCTGGCCCAACCCAACCGACAATCAAAAATCAGCCATTGAAACATCTGCCCAAAGTGTTTTGGATGTGCGTAAAAAATACCCGGAATTGTCGCTGGCGATGCTTTATGACAGCAATACCATGGCGCCCGAATTGGTTAAAGCCCACCAAAAACTGGACAAGGCTGTCGAGAATGCCTATGGCCGCAAATTTGATGATGACAGCCGGCGGGTTGCGTATCTGTTTGAGTTATACCAGAAATTGACAGGAGATCTCTTTAAAGACGAAAAGAAACGGGGAAAGGGGAGGAAAAAGTGACGAACCCTTTCATTTTTTATGTGCTTTTATTAATCTTCTGGAATAAACATGGGGAAAAACCGCATGCTAGCCCCCCCCCTGCTCTCCGTTGACCGAATATTTTTTCCCCGATAGTATATTCCTGTATGGAACGTCCTTTGCCGGAATTCTTTACCGAACAGGTAGCGTGGGAAGCGGATCTTATCGAAGAACGCGGACGGGAGGGCGCCGGCCCCCTTATCAGCGGACTTGAATACGATTCCCGAAGGGTTAAACCGGGGAACATCTACTTCGCCCTGCCGGGGCTGCATACGGACGGGCACAGGTTTGTCCCCGACGCGCTGGACCGGGGAGCCGCGGCGATTATCCATCAGGAGACGCTTCCTAAGTACCGGAAGGGGATACGGTATATGCGGGTGCGGGATTCCCGGTTTGCCATGTCCCCCGTGGCCGCGGCTTTTTACGGCTATCCTTCGCGGAAGCTGATCCTGATTGGGGTGACCGGCACGGAGGGGAAAAGCACCACGGTGTACCTGATTTACCAGCTTCTTGTCCTGGCCGGGAAAAGGGCGGGGTTTATTTCCACGGTGCAGTACGGCGACGGCAGCCGTGAAGCCTGGAATCCGGAGCACCAAACCACCCCGGAGGCGGTTGCCATACACCGTCAATTGGCAGAGATGGTCGCCAACGGCGCGGAATACGGTGTGGTGGAGTCCAGTTCCCATGGCCTGTCCCCGCGGACCAACCGGCTGGGGGACGTGGCCTTTGACGTGGCGGTGATGACCAACGTAACCCACGAGCATCTGGAATTTCACGGCTCCTGGGAACAGTACCGGGATGACAAAGCCAATTTGTTCCGCGCTCTGGACCGGTTTGACCATACTAAAGACGCCTGGCTCAAGAGAGCGCTGGAGCCTGATGTGGAAACCTTTATCCCCCCTTCCTTCGGCGTGGTCAATGCCGACGATCCAAGCGCGGTTTTTTTCGCATCGGCGACCCAACACAAAACCTACACCTTCAGCGTCCGCAGCAATGCTGCGGATCTTTCCCTGCGAATCATCGAAAGCGGCATGACCGGAAACTGGTACGAAACGCTGATCCGGGAAACCGGGGAAATCCTGGATATTCGGGACCGGCTTCCCGGGGCTTTCAACGCGGGCAATGTGCTGGCCAGCCTGCTGGTGGTTTCAAAGCTGCTGTCGATCCCCGTGCGGGATCTTGTCCCCCTGGCGGCGCGGCTCCGCCCTGTGCGGGGCAGGATGACCGCGATTCAAAAGGGGCAGCCCTTCGACGTGTTTGTCGACTATGCCCACACCCCTTCGTCTTTTGAAACCGTCTTCCCCCCGTTTCGGGAACGGCTGCGTAAAACCGGGGGCAGGCTCATCAGCCTTTTCGGTTCCGCGGGAGAACGGGACACGACAAAACGCCCGGAGCAGGGCCGGATTGCCGGTCTGTGGTCTGATATTGTTATCCTGACCGACGAGGATCCCCGCGGGGAGGATCCCATGGACATTCTGGAAGAAATCGCCCGGGGCTGCGCGGCAAACCTGAAGCTCAGACGGGGGAAGGAGCTTTTCCTCATTCCCGACCGGAAGGCGGCTATCCGCAAAGCCTTCTCCCTGGCCCGCCCGGGAGACAAGGTCCTGCTCCTGGGGAAGGGCCATGAGAATTCGATTATCTACGCCGCGGAAACCCTGCCCTACGACGAGATCGCCGAGGCGGAAAAGGCCCTGGCGGAAATGGGCTGGGCGGGGGGCTAAGGTTCATACGCCCTTAGGCAAGCGCGTTCAGGCTCATCACCCGATCCACGGGGAGGGAGAATATCACCCCGGCGGCTTTGGAGGAAGGCCCAAAGTCCGATTTTACCGCGTCCATGATGGGGACCACCGTGTTCTTGTCCGCCAGGATGTTGATGATTTCCTTTTCGTCCTGCACGGAAATGCCGAAGAACTTCTTTATCAGCTCCTGGGAAATGCCCCGGGCGCTGATGACCGTGCCGCCCCGGGCTCCGGCCTTGCGGGCCTCGGTCATAAACGCGTCGCTGTTTCCCCGGTTGAGTATGGAGATGATCATCCCGTTGTTTATTTCAATAGCTTTCATGCCCAGATCCTCCTCTGTGGCTGAGTCCCCAGCTTCCCGGCCGTTCTGATTTTCCGCGGCGGCCTGGGAAGCTGATTCCTCGAACATGGTAAAAACGCGGGCGCTCACGCCGGCCAGGGGCACCGAGAAGGCGATGCCCGCGCCCGCGCTCCTGGCCCCCAGGACCCGGCGAACCTCCTGAATAATATGCGCTGTATCCGCGCTTTGCGCCAGGCAAAAAAACACCGCCTTTACGGTGGCGCCTATCCCCAGGAGGTCGATGATCTCCGAGCTTGCGGTGCCGCTGCCGTTGCAGACGAAGCTCAATAGGCAGTTCTCCCCGGCAAGCGCCTCGGATATTACATTCAACTTATCCCAGTCCACAATGAGAAACAGCGCCTTCAGGCGAATCCGGGGGTCCGCCGGGCCTATGGTTTTAGCCATACTGGTAGACCTCCTCAAAGACAATCACCTCGTCCGCGGCGGCGCGAACCCCGGAGACTTCCCTGGTGATGAACCGTTTCCGATAGATAAGCCCCAGGAACTGGACAACCACCAGGGGGGTCATGGCGACCATGGCCACAATGCCGAAGGCGTCCTCCATGCGCCCCGCGGTGGAACAGGCGCCGATGGCGAAGGGCAGCAGAAAGGTGCTGGTCATGGGGCCGGAACACACCCCGCCTGAGTCAAAGGCTATGCCCGTAAAGATAGGCGGGACAAAGAAGGTGAGCAGCAACGCGAAGGCATACCCCGGAATGAGGATGTACAAAATGCTGATGTTAAAGAGAATGCGAACCATGGCGATGCCCAGGGCAAGGGACATGCCGACGGCGAGGGCCTTGTTCATCACCTTTTGGGTGATGGCGCCCTGAGACACATCCTCAACCTGTTTGTTCAGAACGTGCACCGCGGGTTCCGCGGCCACAATGAAGTAGCCTATGACCATGCTGAGGGGGATCAGCGCCCACTTGATGGGGGACTCGCCGAGCTCGCTGCCAAAGAGACTGCCCACGGGGATAAAGCCCACGTCCACCCCGGTGAGGAACACCACCAGTCCTATAAAGGTGTACACAAAGCCTACGAGCATCCTCCCAAGCTGATGCTTGTGAAAGCGCCGGGTAATCAG
>JAIROB010000001.1 GCA_031257695.1 Treponema sp.
GGTCCGTTCCAGCGCGAAGGGGTTGCCTATGGCCATCACCTTCTGACCCACCTTGAGGTTGCCCGAATCGCCGAAGGGGACGGTCCGCAGCTCCGTTCCGCTGGGGGGATTGAACTTCAGCACCGCCAGATCGTTTTCCGGGTCCGTGCCGACCAGGGTCCCCTCAAGCTGGGAGCCGTCGGCCAGGTTGATAAACACCTTGTACGCGTTTTCGATAACGTGGTTGTTGGTCAGCACATAGCCCCTGGTGTCGATGATGGACCCCGATCCGGAACCGCCGTCCTGGGGCACCGGCTCCAGGAACCAGTTAATCGCCACGGTTTCGGTGGTTATGTTCACCACCGCCTCGTTGAGCTGCTCGTAAACCCCGATATTCTCCCGTTCATCCTCGGTGTAGCCCAGGAGCTCCGCGGTTTTGGTCAGCAGAGGGTTGGTATAGGGCGATTGCCGCAGTCCCAGGGCGTCCAGGGGGTCTGTCCCCGCGTCTTCGGCAGATTCGCCTGCGGACCCCTCCGCCTCCGTCCGGCCTCCAAAGTTCAGGGGCGCCCGCACAAGCCCTATCCCCACGGCAAACATGACCACAATGAGGACGCTCAGGACGGAAAAAAAAACCACCTGCCCGCGGCTATACAATTTCATGGAGCCCTCCGTAGATGCGTTCTACCGTCAGTATAGTCGAAAGGGGGAGAACATTAAAGAGGCGCATTGCCAGTCGGCCCCTGGTTGCCGATGATCATAAATCGAAGTACATAAAAATTCTGGAGGTATGCACAGAAGTCAACTCCCTGGCTCTACCCGGCCTTTTTTTCAGGTGTCGCAATGGCGCTGGCGCTGTTTTGTTCTCCGCATTGACGGCGGGCCGGGGAGCGGGTAGACTAAAAGTATGGAAAACCGGGTAATATTTAGTCCCTCGGCTTTCAAACATCACGAAACCGAAGCCGACATCTATCGGGCCATTGAGACCAAAATCTACGAAGGCCGGATAAAAGGCCGGGACAACAAATTCGCCATTGTCGGTTTCAACACTAAAGGGAATCCGATTGAAGTGATGTACAACATCATCGACAGCGGCAACGTTCAAATATTCCATGCGATGAAAGCCCGTAAGGGCGTGATTGCTCAACTTGACAGGCTGAATGGAGGCTAAGATGGCATATATGACCGATGAAGAAGCGAATGCTCTGGACGAGGAACTGACCCGTACTATCCCTGAACTGGGACCAAATGGCGAGGGTTTTTTTTCCGGCAAGGGGCGCCAAATAATTGCTGTGGACGAAGGTACCGCCCGTATCCTGAACGCGAAAGCGCTAGCCACACACCGTACTCCCTCCGAATTGGTAGCGGAGATGGTCCGCGAACAACTGGCGGCGGCCGCGACATAGGGGAACGCAATGGTGTCAGTCACCGTTAGCAGCATTCCCGCCAATGTCCAAACCAATAGCGCTCTAAGGTTTTGTCTGGGGGACTTGTCGGCTAGAAAATAAAGCTCCGCGACGCAAGCCCCCTATGGGCCCGCCTTCCCGCAGCCCCGGAGACCCAACCGGGCCCATAGGGGGCCCTTGCATAAATTCCTATACGAATGTACAGTATATTCATGGATCTGGGAGAAAAACTTGCCATCCTGGCATCCTCTGCGAAGTACGACGCCTCCTGCGCCTCCAGCGGCAGCGGGTCCCCGGGAGGCCGGGGGGGCGCCCGTAAATCCGGCGCCGGGAAACAGAGCTTCGGCGCTACGCTCCCCACGGGGGTTTGTCATAGCTGGACCGGAGACGGCCGCTGTGTCAGCCTCCTCAAGGTGCTCTACTCCAACGCCTGCCGCTTCGACTGCGCCTACTGCGTGAACCGGGCCTCCGCGGACACCGAGCGCAGCGCCTTCACCGTGGACGAACTGGTGGACCTGACTTGCCGGTTCTACCGCCGCAACTATGTGGAAGGGCTTTTCCTGTCCTCGGGGATCTTTGCCGACCCGGACATAGTGATGGAAAAGCTCATCGCCGTGGCAAAGAAGCTCAGGACCGGGGCGGGTTTCGGCGGATACATCCACCTGAAAATTATCCCCGGCGCCGGGGAAAAGCTGATCCGGGAGGCGGGGCTCTGGGCGGACCGGCTCAGCGCCAACATCGAGTTGCCCACGGACAAAAGCCTCCAAACCCTGGCTCCCCAGAAGTCGGGGAAGCTGATATTCTCCGCCATGGAACATGTGTCCCGGAGCAGCGAGGAAAATGAGGAGGACCGCCGCAGGATCCGCTCCGCGCCGGTGTTTGCCCCGGCGGGCCAGAGCACCCAGCTCATCGTGGGGGCCAGCGAGGATGACGACCGCACCATCATCGGCCTTTCGGACGCGCTCTACCGGAAATTCTCCCTGCGCCGGGTCTACTACTCCGCGTTCATCCCGGTGGGGACCGCTGGTTGGGGCGGCATCGGGGATCCCCGGCTGCCGGACATCCCCGGCCCTCCCCTGGCGCGGGAACACCGGCTCTACCAGGCGGACTGGCTCATGCGGTTCTACCACTTCAACGCCGGGGAAATACTGGAAGACAGCCCGTACCTGGACCGCCACGTGGATCCTAAAACCGCCTGGGCGCTCCGCCATATCGACCGCTTTCCCATAGACCTTCAAAGGGCGGACTACGAGGAACTGCTCCGGGTTCCCGGCGTAGGCGCCACCTCCGCCCGCCGCATCCTGGAAATCCGCCGGCGCCGCAGCCTTAGCTTCGACGGCCTCCGCCGTCTGGGGGTGGTTCTCAAGCGGGCGCGGTACTTCATCACCCTGGGAGGCTCCTTCATCGACCGCCCGGAGGACCCCCGGCGCATACGCCGCATCCTTTCGGATCAGGACGGAGCGGGGCTGCAACTGCCTCTGTTTGATTTTTAGGTCAGGAGCGGCTATAATACTTATCCACCAAAAAAACTTGACAGCGTCAAAAATTGCCCCCTATAATAAGGGCTGTATATTTCAAAGGAAGGGGGTGGAGCCGTAAGGCCAGGGAATCCCCCGCTATCCCGTAACTGTGATTGGGAAAGCCATCGCATACGGTCACTGGGATCGGAGCAAAGTCCGTTGGATTAAAAATCCGCCTGGGAAGACCGATGGCAATCCGGCTGCCGAAGACCTGGGTTTTAGCGCAGCCGGCCCATAAGCCAGGAAACTTTGGTATACAACTATTTTTCAGGCTTCGAGGATAGAGCCTGGAGAAAAAAGCCGAATTGCCAATCCGGCATTTTCTCCACAGGGGCCGCAAACAAGCGGGTTGATGCGTCCCAGGGTTCTTTT
>JAIROB010000154.1 GCA_031257695.1 Treponema sp.
AGAGAGGAGACGGCAATGAAGACAGACGCGAAGGTACAGCGGTGGGTGGATAGCTACGGGGACTGGTTCCTCAAAGAGGGGGCCCTGGACAGGGCGGCGATGACAAGGGAGCTTTATCCCTACAATTCGATGTTTTCGCCAATCAGGATAAACCGGATCACCGTAAAGAACCGGCTGGTTATGGCCCCTATGGGGAATATCTGTATGTGTGACGAAACCGGGCGGCCCAACGAGAAGATGCTCCAGTATTTTTATGCGCGGGCAAGGGGCGGGGTGGGGCTTATTACCACCGGGCTTGTACCGGTAAGCCACGGGCTGGACAATTCCATCACCGAGCTGGGGGAGCTTTCGTATTTCCCCCGGATAGACCGTTCCCGCTCGGTGTTTGCCGGGTGGCGGGACCTTGCCCAGGGGGTACACGCATTCGGCGCCCGGATCTTCATCCAGGTAACGCCCGGACTTGGACGTGTGGGGAACCCCCAGTGCCTGCTGACCATGCACAAACTGCCCAATTCCGCGTCCTGGAATCCCAGTTTTTATATCCCGCAGATCCCCTGCGCCCCGTTAAGCAATCTCCGGCTCAGGAAGATCGTCAGAAACATGGGGCAGGCTTCGGCGGACGCGAAAACCGCCGGCCTCGACGGGACCTACCTCCACGGCCACGAGGGCTACCTGCTGGAACAGATGACGAACCCCGCCTTTAACCGGCGCAAATTGGGGCGTTACGCGGATTGGCAGGCGTTTGGCCTTGACTGCGTCCGGGAAATACGCAAGCGGGTGGGGCCGGGCTTTCCCATCATGTACCGCATAGACCTTTCCCTCGCGCTGAACGAAACCTACGGGGAAACCATGCTTGCCACGTCTTCCCTTAAAAAATTCACCCGGGGCCGCGGGGTTGATGAGACCCTGGACTATATGAAAAACCTCGTCGCCGCGGGGGTGGATATTTTCGATGTGGACCTGGGCTGCTATGACAACTGGTGGCTGCCCCACCCGCCTTCGAGTATGCCGCCCGGATGCTTCCTGGATGTAAGCCGGACGGTAAAGGAATACTTCGACGCCAACAACATCCGTTCCAACGCCGGGCTTCCGGTGCCTGTGGTGGGGGTGGGTAAGCTGGGCTATCCGGACCTCGCGGAACAGGCCCTGCGTGACGGCCGCTGTGATATGGTGATGCTGGGCCGGCCCCTCCTGGCCGACCCCGAATGGCCCGCCAAGGCCTATGCCGGCAGGAGCGGCGAGATCACCCCCTGCATCGGCTGCCAGGAGGGCTGCATCAACGAATTTGTGGAAGGCGGCCATCCCCAGTGCGCGGTAAACCCCCGGACCGGCTTTGAGCATGTCTTTCCCGCGATACCGGCGCCGGCAAAACAGCCCCTGCATATTGCCGTGGTGGGGGGCGGCCCCGCGGGAATTACCGCGGCTGTTCTTGCCGCGGAACGGGGGCACAAGGTGGAGCTTTTCGACCGGGAAGCGGAACTGGGGGGAAGGCTGCGGCCCGGCGGGGTTGCCAGGATCAAGTACGAGGCGGCCAATTACCGCAAGTACCTTGAAGGGCTTGTAGAACGGACAATAGCCCGGGGCGGGCTGAAACTGCACCTTAATACCGCCGCCGCCGTGGACACCCTTAAAGCGGGAAACTTCGACAGGATCGTCTTTGCCCTGGGAACCGCCGACGCCAAACTGCCCCTGCCGGGCCTGGCCGAAGCCCGGACCGTACAGGCTTCGGAACTGTTCCTCAAGCCGGAACTTCTGGCCGGGGCCAAACGGGTAGTGGTGGTGGGCGGCGGCGTGGTTGGCTGTGAAGCCGCCTATTGGCTCCGCTTCGAAAAGGGCTGCGAAGTAACGGTAGTGGAAATGGACAGGTACATCATGAACCACACCTGCACCGCCAACCGGGGCCACCTGATCCATTATCTGCAAAAGGCGGGGGTACGGCTCCTCAACTGCACCCGGGTTACGGGTTTTAGCGCGGAGGGGGTCGAAGTGGCGCGGAATGTTTCCAAAACCGTGCCTGACCCCTATATTACCTGGCACCCCATTCTGCCGGAGAACGTGGAAAATCCCCTGGCCCCGAAGCTCAAGGTTGATGAGCGGACGGAACTGCTCCCCGCGGACCTTACGGTCATTGCCGCCGGCGGCGTCCCGGATGACGCCCTCTACTTCGCCGCCCTGCGGGAACAGGCCGCCCCGGAGATATACAATATCGGGGACAGTTTCAGCGCCGGCAAAGTGCTGGAAGCCACCCGCGCGGCCTACCGGCTGGGCCTTTCTTTGTAAGGTGAGCCTGTTCCAAAACTAATTTACTGTGCGCTAAAGCGCACGGTTTTGGAACAGGCTCTTGGAAAAACCGGTCAAATCGGACTAAAGTCCGGCCGGTTTTTCCCTTAAATCCAAGGAAGCTGTTCCAAAAACTGAAGTTTTGGAACAGCCTCAGGTGGCAGGCCCGGAGGCGAAGCCGCGCAAGGGATAGGAGGGGTGCGAAGCAGACCCGGCGCTGTGCGCCGGGGCCGGAGCGGGTACCGCGGAGCCCCGGATAGCCCGGTCCGGCGCTGAACACCGAAGGTGTTTTCGCCGGATGCGCCCGAATTTCAAGGAGGAATTATGGCAATGCGATTAAACGACGAGGAAAAAGCCATTCTGGAAGGCAGTAAAGGCGAGGCTATGGCCAAGGTGCTGAAAACCCTGGTGATGTACGGGGAAACTTTCGGCGCGGAAAAGATGGTTCCCGTTTCAGGCGGCGGCGGGCACCTGGTAACGAGTTTCGGCCTTTCCGTGATGAAGCCCGTCTTCGCCCTGATGGATTCCCTTATTCAGGAGGGGGCTCTGTCGGGGCAGTCCTTCACCGTGGATCCCCGGCCCCTGGACCCCAGGGTTCCCGCAAGCCTGATGCAACGGATCGTCTTTAAGGTGATGTACGGAAAACAGGCTGCCTACGAATCCCAACTGCGCCGCCTGGGACTGGTAAACGATCAGGGCTTTACCTGCACCTGTTATATGGACGAGGTGGGCAACTGTCCAAAGAAGGGCGATGTCCTCTCCTGGGCGGAAAGCAGCGCCGTGGTCTATGCCAACAGCGTCCTCGGCGCCCGGTGTAACCGCAACTCAGGGATCATCGAACTTTTCGGCAGCATCGCCGGCAGGGTTCCCTGCTTCGGCCTCCTCACCGACGGGGGCCGCAGGGCAAGCTGGGTAGTGGAAGTCAGGACCACCAGGCGGCCCGAGGCCCAGCTTTTGGGCAGCGCCATCGGTATGCGGGTGATGGACGCGGTGCCCTATATCCGGGGCCTTGACAGATGGCTCGGCAAAACCCTGACCCAGGAGGCGAAGGACTACCTCAAGGACATGGGGGCCGCCACCGCCAGCAACGGCGCGGTGGGGCTCTTCCACGTGGAGAATCTTACCCCCGAAGCGGCGGAACAGGGGACGGCCCTCATCGATCCCGGGGCCGAAACGTACCTGATCGACGACGCGGAACTGGATCGGATAGAGGCGTCTTACCCCTGCATCTGGAAAGACCCGGAAGCGGAACCCAGGCTCTGTTTTATCGGCTGCCCCCACCTCTCGCTGAACCAGATCAGGGACTGGTCGGAAAAACTCCGGGCCGCCCTGGAAAGCGCCGGCAGAAAGCGGGCCGCCGTACCCACGGTGTTTACCGCCGCGCCGGCAGTCCTGGCGGAATTCCGGAAAACTCCGGCCGCGGCCTTCCTTGAAAAGGCCGGGGTCGTTACCAGCGGCATCTGCCCCCTCATGTACATGAACAACCCCCTCTGCGGCAAGATGCCGGTTATCACCAACTCCAACAAGCTGCGGACCTATACTTCCTCCCGGTACTATAAAGATGATGAAATTCTACGGAAAATTTCCGGCGGGGCCAATGTAATTTCAGGAGGCGCCAAATGAGACAGTTTAAGGGAAGAATCATCGTGCCGTTACAGCCCGTTCAGGCGGGCGGCGGAGCGGAAGACGGCGGGCCCGTACTGCGGGCGGAGGCCCTGGTTTCCCGGCAGGGCTTCAATACCCTGGCCAGTTTCCAGAAGGCCCTGATGTTCAAGGACAAGACCGCCGTCTGTTCGGATCAGAACAACCCCGATCTGTACGGCAAGCCCATGGCGGGCAAGGCCCTCTGCATGCCCCAGACCATTGGCTCCACCACCGGCGGCATGGTGCTTTTCTGCGCAGCCGCCCTGGAAAGCCAGCCCGCCTGCATCCTTTTTTCCAGGCCCATCGACTCCCTGGCCGCCGCCGGGGCGATCCTCGCCGGGGTATGGACGGAGCGTCCCATGCCCACCGTCGACAGCCTGGGGGAGGAATTCCTTGCCTCGGTACAATCCGGCGCCACGGTCACCGTGGCGGGTGACGGTACGGTTACGTTAGAGTAGGCGCGCGGCGTTTTGCGCCGAATTTCTCGATAAAATTGCCGCCCGGCGCCATATTGACATTTTTTCGAAAAATACTACACTATCGGTATGTTCTTAACACCGGCAGGTACAAAGACAGAACATGCCCCGTCCCCGCCGCAATCCCGGCGGCGCCGCTTTGCGCCATTCCCCGCCATAGCCCCCTCCGCGAAG
>JAIROB010000187.1 GCA_031257695.1 Treponema sp.
TTTCCTTTTCCGGCGGCGGAACGGCCCTGACCGGCTCCAGCGCCGCAGTTTTCTTTTTGGCAATAACGTTCTTTTCGATGATGAGGGAATCGTCGTTTTCCTGGAGCCAGGAGCGGATGCGGTTCCGGGCTCTGGAGGTTTTGACGAACCGCAGCCAGTTCACATGGGGTCTGGCGTTGGTGGCGGTTAGTATTTCTACCACCTGGGTGTTTTGCAGTTCCATGCTCAGGGGGATGATGTTCCCGTTTGCCTTGGCGCCGGAGCAGTGATTCCCAACCGCGGAGTGGATGCTGTAGGCAAAGTCTATGGCGGTGGATCCCACGGGCAGTTCTATTACCTTGCCCTGGGGGGTGAACACATAAATAGAATCCTTGAGCAGCTCCCGCTTGATGTCCTCCAGAAAAGATTCTGAAGATCCCTCGCTTCTTTCGGCCTGTTTCCAGTCCCTGAGGCGGTTTACGATGGAGATTTCCCCGGGACTGACGGAGCGCGGGGGGCCGCCCTTTTTGTAGAGCCAGTGGCTGGCGACGCCGTACTCCGCAATACGGTGCATCTCCCAGGTTCGGATCTGTATTTCCAGCAGGCGGCCTTCCGGGGCTTCCTCCTCCCCGCTGCTTTGAGCCAAAGAACACATAACCGTTGTGTGGAGGCTCTGGTAGCCGTTGGCCTTGTGCATGGCGATGTAGTCCTTGAAGCGGCCGTCCAGGGGCTTCCACAGGCGGTGCGCCAGGCCCAGGAGGTTGTAGCAGTCATCAATGCTATCGCAGATGACGCGTATGCCAAGCAGGTCGTAGATATCCTCCACAGTTTTATTGCGCTTTCGCATTTTCTGGTATATGGAGTAAAAGTGTTTTGCCCGGCTTTCCACGGTGACGGCGATGCCCGCGGCCTTTGCTTCGGCCATGATGGTCTCCCGAATCTTACCCAGAAAATCCCTGCGCTCGCCGCGTTTCTGCGCTACCATATCCTTTATCTGGATAAACACCTCCCGGTTAAGATGTTTGAGGGAGAGATCCTCCAGTTCGTCCTTCATCCATGAAATTCCCAGCCGGTCCGCCAGGGGCGCGTAAATGTCCAGGCATTCCTGGGTGACGACCTTGCGATCCCCCTGCCCGGCGAGATCCAGGGTCCTCATGCCGTAGAGTTTGTCCGCCAGCTTTATCAGGATGACCCGGATGTCGCTGACCATGGCGAAAAGCATCTTCCTGATATTTTCAGCTTCGTGATTGGTTTTGTTCTTTGCGGAAATGTCCGCAATCCGGGCTATGCCCTGAGCCAGGAGCGCGGCGCCGGCTCCGAAGTTTTCGGCTATGGCTTCCCCGCTGAGGGCGCCTTTTTCCAGGCCCTTCTGGAGCGCCGCGGCTATGATGGTGTCCACGTCCATGTTCAGGTCCACCAGAATAGCGGCTACCCCCAGGATGTGATTCATGGAATCCTGTTCCGCCCAGCGCAGGGCTGCTGCTATCCGCTCCCGGTCTTCCGCCGTGTAGGAGGCGATTTTTTCAGTGAAGGTCGAAATACTTGTTTCCATAGTATGCCGGAGGCATGACTCCCTCTATTACCCTGTCCAGGCCGGACAGATCACGATGAAGCGCTATGCCCCGGTACCTCTTTTTTTTCAGTATGAGGGCAAGGGCCTGCATTTGTCTAGGGTCCGCTTCCAGGAGGAGCCGTCCCCCGGGTTTAAGAAAAGCCGGCGCGTCTTCGGCGATTCGCCGGGCCGTGACCAGGCCGTCCTCCCCGCCGTCCAGCGCCAGGCGGGGTTCAAAGCGGACTTCCCTGGAAAGGCGGGGGATTTCAGCGGCAGGCACATAGGGAGGATTGGCGACGATGAGGTCGAAGCGCAGGGGCGGGACCGGTTCAAAGAGATCCCCCTCCAGGAAATGAACGGGGGGGCGCGTTTCGTCTTCCCCCAGAAGGCGGAGGGCGTTTTTCCGGGCTACGGCGAGGGCCCCGGGGGAAATGTCCGCCGCGTAGACTTCCATGAAGGGCCGCTCGTGTTTCAGCGCTATAGCCACCGCGCCGGAGCCGGTGCAGAGGTCCAGCAGGGCAGGGGGGGCCGTGTTTTCCCCCGGGGGCAGCGCTGCAAGGGCGGCTTCCACCAGAGTTTCCGTATCCGGCCTGGGGACCAGGACATCGGGGGTGACGGCAAAGTCCAGGCCGCGGAATTCCTTGAAGCCCAGGATGTAGGCGGCGCATTCCCCGCTGGCCCGGCGTTCCAGGAGGCGCCCAAAGTCCGCGGCAGCCCCGCCGCTGAGCAGCTCCCTGTCCGTGAGCAGGAGTTTTTCCCGGGTGGTTTTAAGGGCGAAGGCCAGGAGCAGGGCTGCGTCCAGGCCGGGGCTTTCCACGCCTGCGGAGCGGAGCCGGGCCGCTCCTTCCCGCAGGGCTTCCCCTACGGTCATGGGACGGGGGCCGCGAAGCGGCTCGTATGGAACAGGGCCTGTTTCATTGCTTTACGCCAGTCGCGCAAGGGATAGAAGCGGAAATCCCGGAGCAAACCGCAAGGCGGTTTGTGAGGAATTGGAGCGGATAGCCCGGTCCCCGCCCTGCAAGGGCGGGGATGCGCCCAAATTCTGAATCGGAACACGCGCCGCGTTCCCGTTGAGGCATAGGGGCGGGGTTATGAGGCTGTTACCCGGAGCAGTTCCTCCCGGGCGGAGAGTTTCAGCGCGTCGAAGAGTTCCGTCACGTCCCCCTGCATGATGAGGTCCAGTTTATAGAGGGTAAGGTTGATCCGGTGGTCCGTCAGGCGGTTCTGGGGGAAGTTGTAGGTGCGTATCCGCTCGGAACGGTCGCCGCTTCCTACCTGGTTTTTCCGGGCCTCTGAACGGGCGGAAGCGGCTTTGGCTTCCTCCATCTCGTAGATGCGGGCGCGGAGTATGCGCATTGCCTTGGCCTTGTTCTTGATCTGGCTCTTTTCGTCCTGGCAGTGGACCGTCAGGCCCGTGGGGATATGGGTGATCCGCACCGCGGAGTCGGTGGTGTTGACGCACTGGCCCCCTGGGCCGCCGGCGCGCATCACGTCGATGCGGAGGTCTTCGCTGCGGATGTCGATTTCGGTCTCGTCCGCCTCGGGGAGCACCGCCACGGTGACCGCGGAGGTGTGGATGCGCCCGGAGGCTTCGGTGGCGGGGACCCGCTGGACCCGGTGAGCGCCGGATTCGTAGCGGAGGTTTTCGTACACGTTGCTGCCGCTGATGGAAAAGACGATTTCCTTAAAGCCCCCCAGCTCGGTTTCGTTGGAGTTCATGATCTCGAACTTCCAGCCCCTGGTTTCCGCAAAACGGGAGTACATACGGTAGAGGTCCGCGGCAAAGAGCGCCGCCTCCTCGCCCCCGGTGCCGGCCCGGATCTCCATGATGATGTTCTTTTCGTCCAGGGGATCCCGGGGGATAAGGAGGAATTTCAGGCGATCCTCCGCGTCCGCGAGGCGGAGTTCCAGGTCCCGGCTTTCTTCCCGGGCCATTTCCCGCATCTCAGGGTCCTTTTCGTTCTGGGCCAGGGTTTTGGCGTCCTCCAACTGGGCGGAAATGGTTTCGATTTCCCCCTTTGCCGCGGCCACGGAGCCGAGCTGGGAGTATTCCTTCATAAGATCCCGGTACCGGTTCTGATCCTTCACCAGCTCCGGGTCCTGGATAAGGGCTGAAAGCTCGTCGTAACGCCGCAGCAGGGACTCAAGACGTTCATTCACTTTAGAGTTTCTCCTCAAATTGGGGGCAGGAATAAACCACCACTTCCATGGGGTCGTCCTGTGCGGAGTGTTCCTCCACCGCCTTAAACAGGGCGCCCTGGATACGGCAGACGCCGTTCTGTTCGCAGAGGGGACACGCTCCATTGCCCCTGGGGTTAATCACGATATCCATTCTAGTTAGAGTATAACAAAAAAAGAGCTCTCAGTATAGGCGCCCCCTATGGGCCCGGTTAGGTTTCCGGGGCTGCGCTGAGACGAAGTTAAGGGGTCCTGGTCCGGGGAGCGCTTGCCGCCCGCTCGTTCGAGCACGGACATTGCTGTCCGTGTAAGGTAGGTATTAAGCACATTGCTTCGCAATGTGTGTTCAAATGCGGGCGGCGAGCGCTCCCCGGACCACCCCCTTTCAGGCTTAGTGTAAGCGCAGCCCCGTGCCGTTTGAAGGCGGGCCCATAGGGGGCTTGAGTCGCGGGGGCTTGGTTTTTTACCGGTGTCTCCATTATGTAGTCTAAACTTGATCTATAATTCAGATCCGGCGCCTGGCTCAGGATGGATCTTCCCCTTGGGGAAGTTTGTGGTCGGCGTGGAGACGGGGTTTGGCGCGGCTGGGGGCGGAATTTGCCTTCTTAGCCGGGCGCAGGGGGCTGGGGAGCGGGGGCTGCGGTGGAAAATTGGGGGCTGCGGCGTTGTTTCTGCCTACGGGGTCTGTCCCCGTTCTCCGCCCAAGCCTCAAGCGCCGCCTCGGCTCCCACAGCCTCCGGCGGCTTTCCCTCCAGGATCTCCGACCAATACCGGTCCCCCCAGATATGCCCCGTCCGCCCCGTCAAAGCGTTGTACCGCTGGGCGAAGGTCTGTTTCAACCACTGCATGATAGCCGGAAGCTCCATCCCGTCCTCCGGCTTGATGTAGAACCTAAGCTGGTCCGCGCCAAACTGGAGGCCCCGGACCTCGAAAGCGAAGCGGAGCGTAGTCTCCCGGAAAACCCCGGAAAAGAGAGCGGCGGCCCTTGGCAGGCTGAGGATCTGCTCCCGGTTGTTGATTTGGGAGCGTATTTCATACCACACCCCCTGCGCTAATATACGTTTCTGTCTCATACCCCCTATACGGGGGCGAAATGCTGTTTTGCTTTAGTGGGAGTGACAAATGTCACCCCCCCTATGGGCCCGGTTGGGTTTCCGGGGCTACGCCTGTACTGTGTGAGGGGGTGGTCCGG
>JAIROB010000217.1 GCA_031257695.1 Treponema sp.
CACCGGGGCAATCAGCGTTCCTATTTACCAGAGCTCCACCTTCCGCCACCCCGGGCTGGGGGAATCCACGGGGTTTGACTATTCCCGGGGGGTTAATCCCACCAGGGCGGAGCTGGAAAAGACCATGGCCCTGCTGGAACACGGCAGGCACGGCCTTGCCTTTGCCACCGGCATGGGGGCGATTTCCGCGGCAATAAAGCTGTTTAACCCCGGGGATCACCTCATCGTTTCCGAGGATCTCTACGGCGGCACCTACCGGCTCCTGAACGAATACTACGCCAAATACGGCCTTTCCTTTTCCTGGGTAGACACCAGCGACAGCGCGCTGGTGGAGGCTGCCCTCCGGCCCGAGACGAAGGGGCTGTTTATCGAGACCCCCTCCAACCCCATGATGAAGGTGACGGACATACGCCGCTGCGCGGAGCTTATCCACCGCCGGGGGGGGCTGCTCATCACCGACAACACCTTCCTCTCGCCCTATTACCAGAATCCCCTGGACCTGGGCTCCGATCTGGTGGCGCACAGCGGGACCAAGTACCTCGCGGGGCACAACGACACATTGGCGGGCATTATCGTCCATTCCCGGGAGGATCTGGCGGAGGAATTGCGTAACGCCCAGAAAAGCGAAGGCGCCGCGCTTTCCCCCTTCGACGCGTGGCTTACCCTGCGGGGGATAAAGACCCTGCCGGTGCGTATGGAAAAGCACGAAGAGAATGCCCGCAGTATCGCCGCCTGGCTGCGTTCCCATAAGCGGGTAGAAAAGGTGTTTTACACAGGCTTTGAGGATCATCCCCACTACGCCCTGAGCCGGTCCCAGGCCCGGGGTTTTGGGGGCATGATCTCGTTTTATGTAAAGGACAGGGACGATGTGCCCCGGCTGCTTAAGAATGTTTCCCTCATCCTTTTTGCGGAAAGTCTGGGCGGCGTAGAATCGCTGCTCACCTATCCGCTGGCGCAGACCCACGGCGCCATCCCCGAAGCGATGCGCCTTTCCGCGGGGGTGAACGACCGGCTCATGCGGCTGTCCGTGGGCATCGAGGCCGCGGATGATCTGATAGCGGATTTGGACAGGGCGTTTTCCGGCTAACGCCGCGGCCGGACGCCTTTTAAGAGAGGTAGGAGAACGGGAACGTTTCCTTCCGATCGGCCTGACGGCACAGCCGCTTTTTTAGGAGTAAAAAAATGAGAGTATCCACCAAAGGGCGTTATTCCCTGGAGGCCCTGCTGTACATGGCGCTGCTTCCCGAGGGCGAATATTCAAGCACCCGGTCCATTGCGGAAAACACAGGGCTTTCCGACGGCTATTTGGAGCAGCTTTTCATCCCCCTGCGGAAGGCAGGAATAGTGCAGGGCATACGGGGACCCCAGGGGGGCTATCTCCCCGCCAGGCCGGCGGAGGAGATTACCGTAGGGGACGTACTGCGGGCGGTGGAGGGCCCCCTTGAGCCGGTGGCCTGCGCCACCTCCGACGAATGCCCCATGAAGGCCACCTGTATCAGCGTCCACACCTGGAGCGATCTCTACCGGGAAATCACCGATTGCGTGGACTCCATATCCCTTGCGGATCTGACCGCGGCCTACCTTGCTCTGGACAAGATGGAGTATGCCATATGAAAATATCCACCCGGGGCAGGTACGGCATACGGCTCCTCATCGATCTGGCGGAACATACCGGCGCGGACCATGAGGCGCTGATCAGCGTGGCGGCGCGGCAGAACATATCCATCCGCTATCTTGAGCAGGTGGCGGTGATACTCCGGCGCGCGGGCTATATCCGTTCCGTTAAGGGCGCCGCCGGGGGCTATGCCCTGGCGCGGCGGGCCCAGGACATCATCATCGGGGACGTGCTGCGGGTGCTGGAAGGGGATATGCTGGTGGTGGACCCGCCCCTGCCGAGCAAAAATGAAACAAAGCTCCAGCGCTGCATACGGCTTACGGTCTTCGACAGGCTGAACGACCGCATCGCGGCGGTGATAGACCGGAAGACCCTGGCGTCGGTGGTGGGAACCGTGGACCCCGACGAATCCTATATGTATTTTATTTAGCCCCTTGATCAACTAAAAGGCCGCTGTCCGCCGGTTCATCCCTCCGGCGCCTTGACTTTTACGCCATTCCGGGTAATGCTTACTCATAATGTCGATGGAAATGTCGGTACGCGCGGCGTCGTTCAGACTCTTTATCGAGAACCCCATAGCGTTATCGGCCATTACCAGTTGGTTTCTCGCCCAAACGATCAAATCGGCTATCATGCTTTTGCGGACAAAACGGCGGAACAGCAAGGAGATTCTGAAAACCTTTGCCTGGCGCACCGGGGGTATGCCTTCAAGCCACGCGGCGCTGGTTTCGGCAATGACAGCGTCTATCGCCGTTAAGGAGGGCATACATTCGAATCTGTTTGTCCTTTCCTTTTTTATGGCGCTGGTCATTATGAGGGATGCCATGGGGGTTCGCCGGTCCTCGGGCATTCAGGCCAAATCCCTGAACTCCCTGGGGAAAAGCATGGAAGAACGGATGGGCGTCGAATACCACGCGGTGAAGGAAGTGCAGGGGCACACTCCCCTGGAAGTGGTGATTGGGGCTCTTTTGGGCATATTTATAGCCGCGGCGTATGCCTATTTGTAGGTTTTTTGTTCATGTCTTTGCTGAAATCCTGGTGTGTTTCTATAACCGTCTCCCTCTTGTGCGCGGCCCTGCTGTTTTTCCTGAGTTACGGGCCGCCGGGCCGCCAAAAACCCGCGCTTATGTTCCGGGGGGGGGGCGGGGGGGGAGTTGTGGAGCTGACCCTGGACGCGTCCTATCCTGACCGGCAAATTCTGGAACTTTTGGACCGGGGGGGAATTAAAACGGCCCTCGGCGAGTCCTCCCAATGGGTGTTTCTGGACGATTTTGGAAAACTGGAACAGGTTCCCCTGGACAGGTATTGGGAGCGGCTTGAGCCCTTTGATCCCCGGAATGACGGGTACGCGGAACAGTTGCGTTCATTTTTTGTGGCTAAGGGGGAACGGCGGATTTTTATCGGCCTGAAGGGGGCCCCCCTGGATCTTGAGGGCCGGGTAAAGGCCGCGCTGGGGGATATTCGCCATTCCCTTTCGGTCCCGGCGCAGCGGCGGTTCCGCCTTGTTCCGGCCCTCCTCTTTGGCGCCGCGGCGGCGCTAACCCTGTTGCTCTCACGGGAAATCCTGGTTACCCTGTTATTCCTGCCCCTCTGGGCGCCCCTGGTCGGGTTCGGCGAGGCGGGCTTTGCCCTGATCGCGGTTCTGGCGGGGTTTTACCGGGTCCTTCGGGATCCGGCCCGGGACTATTTTGTCTCCCGCCGGTATGGAACGGCTGGCGGAAAGGCGCCGCGTCCCTGGAGCCTCTGGGTCCCCGCCTGCCTGTTTCCGGCTGCCGCAGCGCTCCTCGCCGTTTTCGGGGGGTTTTCCCCGCTGACGGTCCCGGCGGCGCTGATCTTTGTTCCCCTGATCCTCTGCTGCTCGCTCTGGACCGAATCGCGCCGGGGCCTTAAGGAGGGACATATCCGCTTCAAGCCGGTGCAGATCACGGCTCCGGCGCGGCGGACCGGCGCCTATAGCCCTGTCATGCTCCCCTTTGCCGCGGCGGCTTTGGCGCTGCGCCTGCTGTCCGTGGTTTTTCCGGGCGCCGGAGGAGCCGCGGGGGACCGGGTCGGCTGGGCTCCCCCCCCGGAACTGAGCGAGGAGCGCTACCGGGAACACGTTGCCTTTCAGCAGGCATTTTCTTACACCCCCCTTGGCGCGGGGGAATCGCCCTACCTGCGCTATTCCCTTGCCGAAGACGGGCTTATCGACGGCGGTTCCGGGGAAGCGGCGCTTGCGGAGCCGGAGCTTATTCCGCCCTTTCCCCTGGCTTCCCTGATAGATTTTCTCGACAATTATTCCTATACTGATCCCAATCCTGTTTCGTCCCGGGGAGGAGCGTGTCCGCTGATTCTCCTGGGTTTGTGGATTCCCCTGATCCTCCGGGACCGGCGGAGGCGGCGGATGTGGGGGAAATTGTCCCTCTATAAGGATAAGCGGATCGCCGCCTGACGGGGCGGTTTTAAAAAAAGGCAGCCGGGAAGCGTATGTTTGCAAAAACCAGGGTATACACATTTCCGCGGGGGGGGATTCACTATGAGGATCCCTGGGCGCCCTCCCGGGCCACCAGTGTCACCGCGTTTTTGCCGGTCATTTCGCTTATTCCCCTGGTCCATCATACCGGGAGCAGGGTCTATCCGGTGGTTTCCGTGGGAGACTCGGTGCGGGAGGGGATGCTTGTGGGCCGCAGCAGCGACCGGGGTTCGGCGAATGTCCACGCCGCGGTGCCGGGAAAGGTGGCGCGCATCGTTTCCTGGAAAATGCTCGAAGGGCACACCAACGACGCCCTGGTGATACGGCTTGAAGGATCCTTTGACAAGCTGGGCAGGCGGGAAGAAATTTTCCCCTGGCAGGGGCTCGGCGCGGCGGCGCTCCAGGCCCTGATAGCGGAACACGGCGTGGTGAATATGGAGAGTTCCGGTATCCCCTCCGCGGACATGATCGCTTCCTTCCGGGCTTTGGAGGGCCGCAGAACTCTGGTGGTCCGCTGCGTCTTTGACGATCCCTGGCTGGTCGCGGATTATGTATTGTGCAGGGAACGGCTCAAGGCGGTGGTGGAGGGCAGCGTTATGGCCGCCCGCGCCTCCCAGAGCGAACGGATTGTCTATGCGGTTTCCCGCCGGGAACGGGACCTGGGGGACAGCTTTTTGACGGAGGTTTCGGCCTACGACATTCCCGCTTCGGTTGCCGTGGTGGGTTCCCGGTATCCCCAGCGGAACCGCCGGGAACTGGAAATGGCGCTTCGGAGCTATGCCGCCGCGGAAGCGCTCGACCTGGGGAACATTCTGTTCCTGGGGCCTGCCACCCTGGCGGCGATTCACGACGCGATAAAGCTGAAACGGCCCATCCTGGACCGCTATGTGGCGGTGGGGGGCTCCGCGGTCAGGACCCCCCAGGTGATGAAGGTGAGGATCGGCGCCCGCATAGGGGATCTTTTTGAGGAATGCGGGGGCTTTAAGGGCCCCCCGAAGCGGATAGCCACGGGTTCCCCCATCCTGGGCAGGCTGGCGGTGGACCTGGACGAGCCGGTTATCAAAACCACCTACGCCGTTTTTGCGCTCCTGCAGGGGCAGACCGGGGACGGCCGGTCCCGGAACTGCATCGGCTGCGGGGAATGCCGGGTGGTATGCCCCGTCGGGCTGGATCCTGAGGAGCTGTACAAAACCGCGGGCATTTCCGGAGGCTCCGAGGTTTCCGGGTCCATCCTCGCAAAACAGTGCCATGGCTGCGGCTGCTGTGACGTGGTCTGTCCTTCCCGGCTGCCTTTGAGCGCGGTGATCGCAAACTTTGCCCGGGAAAATAACCTGCGGGATGCCCGGAAAACCCTGCTGCAAATGGCGGAAAACCTTGGGCAACGTTCCGGGGGGGGCTTGTAGTTTGCCGTTAAACGACGCCATCAGATCCCAGGGCCCCTTCCCTCAATGGGCGCTCTTTCAAAAACCCCAGGTAAACCTGGCCCGGTCAAGCTCCTCCCGTATGTGGCTGGTCAGCGCCTGCGCGGGGCTTGCGATCCTCCAATCCTCCCTGGGCGATTCCTTTGCGTCCTTTGCCGTCGCCCTGGCCGCGGCGGGCGGGGCCCTGCTTACCGAGATCCTGATAGACGCTGTTTCCGGGCGCTTATTCGCCCGCCCCTGGGCCGAGTCGCCCTGGGGCAACTACCGGGACGGCAGCGCGGTTGCCTCCGCTCTGGTGTTGACCCTGCTCCTGCCTAACCGGATTAACCCCTTTTTTGCTTTCCTCGGGGCGGTGTTCGCCATGACGGTGGTCAAACACAGCTTCGGCGGCCTGGGGGCCAACTGGGCAAACCCGGCCCTGGGGGCCTGGCTCTTTATCCGTTTCAGTTGGCCCGCGGCCTTTGCGAATGCCCTGGGAGATTCGCCCCTGGGCATTCTTGCCGAAAATCCGGGGGGCAGTTTCCCCCAGACCCTGGGGTCCGACACCTTTTGGACCCCCCTGTTGAACAAAACGGTTTTTGCCTTCCTCGGGGCGGAGCTGCCCCCGGGGTACATCGATCTGCTCGCGTATTCCGGGCCGGGGATCATCGCGGATCGCGGCATCCTGGCGTTTCTCCTGGGAACCATTCTCGTCACCGCCGGCCAGGCAAGCCGCTTTTGGATACCCCTGTGCTACCTTGGGACCTATTCTTCCCTGGTCAGGATATTCGGGGCCATGCCCCTGGGGGGGGACTTTGGCGCGGGGGATATGCTGACGGGGCTTTTCACCGGGGGCGTTTTGCCCGCGGCGTTCCTCCTGGCGGCGGATCCTTCCACGGGGCCCAAGTCCCGGGCCCTCATGGCGCCGGCCGCGGTTCTGGGAGGCGCCCTGAGCTTTGTGTTCCGCTACCTGGGCTTTGAGCCCTACGGCGCCTTTTTTGCGGTGGCCCTGTTCAACGCGCTTTTGCCCCTGTTCCGATGCTTTGAGACCCGTTTCTTGTACGCCGGCACCTCCGGCAAAACCTTCCAGGCAGGCGCCAATGCAAAGGGTTAACACAACATGGCTCAAAGGCGAACTCAGGGAGATCGGCGTCTTTCTGGGGTGGATCGCCGGGATGTTCCTCGTTGCCGGCCTGGCCTGGTTTTTAACCCGCCCGGCCCGCGCGGGAAGCGCGATCCGCCATATCAACGCATCCCTGAGCGCGATGGGGGAGACCCGGAAATTGGAAGCCCCCCTTGTTTTTGACAGATCCATGCCCCGGTGGAAGGCGGCAAAGGCCGCCCAGTTGGGCAATTGGTATACCCTTTCCAACAGCGAAGACCGGGGGGTGGTTTTTTCCATCATGGCCGATGGGATCCTTGCCCCGTTTCTGGTTTTTGTTTCCCCCCAGGGAGAGGCGGGGCAGCCCATACCCTTGGGCGCCCATTCCGTCCAGATCAGGGACAGGCTGTCCCCGGGGACGGTTCAAACCTATATCAAGCGCTTCAGGGGGGAGGAACAATGAAGGATCACACTTCCGCGGCCGCTCTCAGAGCCCTCGCCCTTCTTTTTGGGGGCCCCCACGCGCCCCTTTCTACCCTGATGAGCGCGGGACTTATGATCCTCGCCACCAGCCGTTTGGCCTTTGCCGTGGGCGCCGCGGGCGCGCTTGTCTGGGTTTACACCCTCACCGCGCTCGTCCTGGGTTTCGCCAGGCCCATCCTGCCCAAAAGGGGGCTGCCGGTCCTGCATCTCTTTCTGATCGGATTTTGGGGAAGCCTGTATATTCTGATCCTTCACTGCCTCAGCCCCTATTTGGGAATGGAAACCACCTTTATAGCGCTGCTGTGCCCCCTGTCCTGCATCGGTTCCGGGATATGCCGCCGGATAGAGGGCCTTGCCCGGGGGGACTCCATCCTCAAGGCGTTTTTAGAAGCCCTTGCCCTGGGTGGCGTGTTGGTTGCCCTGGGTTTGATTCGGGAACCCCTGGGCTTTGGCTCGCTGACCCTTCCCGGCGGCCCCCAGGGCATCCTGGTCCTGTTTGCCGTGGATTCCCCGAACTCCGCGGGGTATTTCCCCGTTCAGATCATCGCCGGGGCCGCCGGGGGGCTCCTGCTGCTGGGCTATGCCCTTGCCCTGTTTCGCCGGCTTAAACGCCGGTTTTCCCGGGAGGAGACCCCGTGAGCGCCCTTGCCATCCTGGCCGTTTTTTCCGGTATGTCCCTGAACCTGCTGCTCCACTTTGGCCTGGGTATACGGGAACTCGTGGACCTTGCCGGAGCCGGATCCATATCCCCCGCTCATAAACGGGAATGGGGGGGGCTCGCTTCCCCCGGCTGGATCGTGGTGTTTGCCACATCCCTGATCCTCTGGTTCTTTTTTACCTACCTGCTGATACCCCCGGCTTTCGGCTTTTTGGAATCCTTTCTGCTCCTCCCCTCCACCCTGATAGTTTCCACCGCCCTGAACCTGGTCTTTGCCTATTTTTTCCCCGGCGGAAAGATTACCCTCAGCCCGGGGATCCCCATGATGCGGCCTTCCTTCGCCTTTCGCAGGCTCATCGAAAGCGCCGATCTTTCGGGGGGCATCTTTAGCGGATCCTCCTGCAACGGCCTGGCCTTGATTTCCCTGTTTATGACCCTTCGTTTGGCGCTTACCCCGCTGGAAGCTCTGGCGCTGACCCTGGGCTTTTCCCTGGGCGCGCTCCTGGCAGCGGTAATCCTCCGGGAAATCAACCGGCGCTCCTCTCTGGAAGCGGCGCCAGAACTGTTTCGGGGCGCCCCCCTGACCCTCATCTCCATGGGCCTGCTTTCCCTCATCTTTTCGTCGGTTTCTGCAATTCTTCTCAGGGTTCTGGGAGCTTAGGAACTGTAAAAGAATGCAACAATTCCAGAAACCGCGCTTCGTCAATAATCGCCACCCCCAGCTCCCGGGCTTTGACGTTCTTGGCGGATTTTGATTCTGGATCGTTGGTCACCAGAAAGGACAGATCCTTTACCACCGAAGTTTTGGCGGAGCCACCCAGGGCTTTGATCTTTTCCTCCGCCTCCTTGCGCTTCATGGAGGCAAGCTCTCCGGTAAAGCAGAAGGAGCGGCCCCGCAGCGGCTGCGCGTCGGAGGGGGGCGGCGCGGCGATGCTGATAACTCCCGCCGCCAGAACCCTGTCCATCTCCGCCCCGGTTTCCCTCAGGCCCTCCACAATGGTCCGGGCAGTTATCTCCCCCAGGCCGTACACCGCGGCAAGATCCTCCACGCCCGCCCCCCGGAGCTTTTCAAGGGTGTCAAACCCCGCGTCCGCGACCTTGTCCATAATGGTTTCCCCAACCCCGTCAAGATCAAAGCCCGCCACAAAAGCCGCCAGGGACAATTCCCTGGGCCCGCGGATATGGCGGATCACCTTGGCCGCGGAGATTTCCCCCATGCGGTCCAACGCGGCAAGCTCCGGGGCATCCAGGGTGTAGAGATCCGCTATTTGACGGATCCGGCCCTTGTCAAAAAGCTGGCGGAGCAGCTTTTCTCCCAGTTCCCGTATATCCAGCACGGACACCCACTTTTCCAGCCGGTGATGCAGCCGTTTGGGGCAGAGGGGGTTGGGGCAGTAGAGACGGGCGCCGCCGTCCACCAGATCCGTCCCGCAGGAGGCGCATCGTTTGGGGAACAGTATCGCTGTTTTTGTTTCCGGCAGCAAGGCCGCGTCGACGGCGCCCTCCGGCGCCAGGCCCTCGATCTTGGGAATAATTTCCCCCCGTTTGACCACCGACACCGCGGAGCCTATCATAAGGCCCAGAGATCGTATCATATCGGGATTGTTGAGGTTGGCCCGCTGCACCGTGGTTCCCGCGATGCGTACCGGGTCCACCACGCCTATGGGCGTGTAGGTGGCGCCGGACTCGCTCCATTCCACCGAGCGGAGCACGCTGAAAGCGGTTTCCAGTTCAAACTTGAAGGCTATCTGTTTTTCCGGCCTCGCCCGGCGCAGATCCGCCATGTCCGTGAGCTTGTCCTTTATCACCAGGCCGTCAATGTCCACCCCTAAATTCTTCCGTTCCTGCGCCACCCTGGAGCGATACCCGATCACCTCCTCGACGCCGATAAATTCCCTGCTTGCCGTCGTTTCAAACCCCTGCTCCTTGAGCCAGCCGATTTTTTGCGCCTCATCCGTAAAATAGCCGTCCTCCCCCTCCGCGGAGGCGTCGTAGACGATGAGGCGCAGGTCCTCGCAGCCCGCGCCGTCCTTGCGGCGCATGATCCCGTTGGCGGCGTTCCTGCAATTTGCCTTGTCGCTGTATTTTTCCTTCCAGACCCTGTGGGTCATCACCACCTCCCCCCGGACGCCGCCGGTAAAGGGGACGGCCAGGCTGGACAGGACCCCGGCCATGCGGCGGGCGTTGGGGGTAATATCGTCCCCGATGATCCCGTCCCCCCGGGTGACGGCGCGGCGCAGTTTTCCTTTTTCATACTGAAGCTCCAGGCTGGCGCCGTCCAGTTTATACTGGACGATAAAGGTCCTGCCCCGGGCGGGGTCCGGCAAACCCGTCTTCGCCGCCCAGTCGCGGAATTCCCCGGGATCGGCGGCTTTCTCCTGGCTTCCCATGGGGATGAGGTGCCGCGCCTTGGGAAAGCCCTCGGCGGCGTCCGCGCCCACCGCTGCAAAGAGGGGGTTGTCCGGATCGAGGGACTTTAATTCTTCCCACAGCAAATCGAATTCCCCGTCCCCGATTTCCGCTTCCCCGTCGTAGTAGGATTTCTGATAGTTTTGTATAAGCGTTTCCAGGGTTTTAACGCGTTCTTTCTTATCCTTCTTTTTCAAAGAAAAGCTCCCGAACTTCGTGATTTTTTTCCAGGCCCTTTTGTTCAAACCTGGTGCGGGGCCTCCATTCCTGTTCCGGGGCAAAACCCGCATAGAGGTTTCGCAGGCCCTCCGTGGCGGACAGTTCCGCCAGCGCCCAATCGCCGTAGTCCGCCCAGTCGGTGACCATATAGACATAGCCGCCGGGGCGCAGTTTTTCTGCCAGCAGCGCCGTGAAGGGACGCTTTATAAGCCGCCGTTTGTGGTGCCGCTTTTTGGGCCAGGGATCGGGGAAGAAAATATGGAAAGCCTCCAGTGACCCGGCGCTTATCATCGTTTCCAGAACATCCGCCGCGTCGGCTTCCACGATGCGGATGTTAGAAAGGCTGTGGTTTTCAATTTCCCACAGCAGCCGCCCTATGCCGGGCCGGTGGACTTCGACTCCAAGGTAATTTTTGCCGGGATTTTCCCGGGCGATGACGGCGGTGGCCTCGCCCATGCCAAAGCCTATCTCAAGGGTGACGGGATTGTCATTGCCAAAAACACGGAAAAAATCCAGGGGCGCTTCCGCAAGGGGCGC
>JAIROB010000005.1 GCA_031257695.1 Treponema sp.
TATCAGACCCTCTTTGCCCACTGCGCCGAATACCCCGGCCAGGAACTGCGGCTCTACTGCGCCGAATACGAAGGAAGGACCCTTGCGGCCGCCATCGTGCTGTTCAGAAAAACTGCGGCCACCTACCTCTACGGCGCGTCCTCAAACGAGGATCGCAACGTGATGGCGCCCTACGCCGTCCAGTGGCAGGCCATGCGGGACGCAAAAGCCTATGGCTGCGAGGAATACGATCTCTTCGGCATTCCCCCGAGCGCGGATCCGAATCACCCCATGGCGGGGCTGTACCGCTTTAAAACCAATTTTGGCGGGCGGATCCTCCACCGGAGCGGAAGCTGGGACTTTGCCTATAAGCGCCTGACCAGACGGGTTTTTAGCGCCGCAGAATCGCTGCGGAAGACCCTGTGGACCATGAAAAAAAAGCGGGGGAGGAAAGCCCGGTGAGAAGGATTGCGGCGCTGCTCTTGTTCTCCGCCGCCATTCCCCTGGCCGCTCAGGAGGATCCGGCCCAGGTTGTGGGGCTGACCCTGGCGGCGGTGTATGAACGCTACGGGGTCCCCGAATCGGTCTACGCGGTCCGGGGCGCCGAGGAGTGGCAGGACGACGTAGTTTTTGTGTATCAGGACTGGGATCTGTATATTTATCAGGACAGGGTGTGGCAGGTCGGCTTAAAATCGGCCCTGGGCATAAACCTGGGCGATTCCGCGGGAATAGCGTTTCTGGCGCTGGGAGAAGGGGTCCAGTCCTTTGACGGGTATCTGCTCTACTCGCTTCCCCCGCGGTCCTGGCCTTTGCAGCTTCGCCTGGATCTGGACGGAACAGGAAAAGTAACGGCGATTTATATATATCGTTCCGATTTTTAAGACCGATTTTTCGGGGAGGGCCTGTGGCTAAACTATGTCTGTGTCTGACCGGCAAAACCATTGCCAGGGATCTGGAGGTTCTGCAAAAATACCGGAAGTATGTTGATATGGCGGAACTCCGGGTGGACTGCCTTGACCCGAACGAGCGGCTCCTTATACGGCGTTTCCCGGAACTGGCGGGGATGCCCGTGGTGTTAACCATACGGCGGCGTATCGACGGGGGCAATTTTGTGGGCGGCGAGGGCTCCCGGATCAGTCTCTTGTCCAAGGGCCTGGCCTTTGCGGAGGCGGACCGACGGCATAACTTTGCCTATGTGGACCTGGAGGAGGATCTGGACGTGCCCAGCCTTGAGGAGGCGGCCCGGACCTTCGGCACCCGGATCATCCGTTCCTACCATAACACACAGGGCAGCGAACAGGATCTGGCGGGAAAGGCGCGGAGCCTCCTCAGGGTGGGGGACGAAATTGCCAAGGTGGCGGTGACGCCCCGGACCTTTGAGGATGTGCGCGCCCTGTACCGGGCCGCCCGGGATACCGCGGGAATGGAAAAAATACTCCTCGGCATGGGGCGCTTGGGAACCAACACCCGCATATTGGCGAAACGCCTGGGCTCCCACCTGAGCTACGCCGCGGCGCCGGAGGAGGACTTCCCCGCGGGAGCCCCCGGTCAGATAAGCCCCAGGGATTTGGCGCTGCTGTTCCGGTTTCACAGTATTACTGCCAGCTCAGAGATCTACGGCATCCTGGGATGGCCCCTCAACATCACATCCAGCCCCGAATTCTTTAACAGCGTCTTCAGCTCCGAAAAGACCGACGCGGTGTGCGTGCCCTTCCCCTCGGACTCGGTCGATTCCTTTATGCAATTTGCGGAGGAAATACAGCTCCGGGGGATTTCGGTTACCGTTCCCTATAAAGAAAAGGTGATCCCCTATTTGAACAGCAAAAGCGCCATAGTCGCGGAACTGGGCGCCTGCAATACCCTGGTGGCGACACCCCAGGGCTGGTCCGGCCACAACACCGACGCACCCGGCTTTTCCGACTCCCTCCTGGAGTTTATCGGCAGGAAGGATCTCCGGGGAAAGCGTATCTCCATCATCGGAGCGGGGGGCGTGGCCCACGCGGTGGCGTTTGAAATCCACCGCCTCAAGGGAAAAGCCTTGACGCTGAACCGCACCCCGCATCGCGCCCGGGAACTGGCGGAGCCCTATGGGTTTGCCTGGAGCGGCCTGGACAGCCGGGGCGCGGACTTAATGAACAATTACAGCGATATTATCGTTCAAACCACCTCGGTGGGAATGGAGCCGGATTTTGAAGGGGACCCCCTGGAGCTGTACCCCTTCAAAGGATCAGAGGTGGTGATGGACCTTATCTACAAGCCGGAGCGCACCCGCTTTCTCGAAAGGGCGGCCAAAGCCGGCTGCCGAGTGTTAAACGGTTACGATATGCTTATGCGCCAGGCTAAATATCAGTATTCCTGTTTTTTCGGCAGGGAATACCCTTCCAAGCCGGCGGCGGGAGAATGGAAAAAATAAAAGGAAACTCACTATTCGGCTTATAGAGAAACAGAAACGATATGAAGGAGGTTTTGTATGGCGGAAGATAAGGGCGAAATCGCCGGCCGGGTGCGGGCGCTGCGGGAGATTGAGGGCGTCACCGTGGAAGCCCTGGCCAAAGAGCTGGGATTCGATCCTGGGGAATACCGATCCTGGGAGAGCGGGGCGGCGGATTTTCCCGTGGGCCCCCTGGTGGAGCTGGCCGGACGTTTCGGGGTCGACCTCACAGAATTAGTTATGGGAGCGCCCTCCCGGTTAAAGACCTACTGTCTTACCCGCGCCGCCCAGGGACCGGAGGTTATACGCCGGCCCATGTACACCTACTGGAACCTGGCCTACAATTTTCATCATAAAAAGGGCGAGCCTTTTTTGGTGGAGGCCAGCGCGGACACGGAGCAGAAGCCTTTGAGCCTCAACACCCACCCGGGCCAGGAGTTTGACTACGTTCTGGAGGGCAGGCTTTTTATTTCCATAGGGGGCCATGAAATGGAACTGGGCCCCGGGGACAGCGTTTATTATGATTCCAACGAGCCCCACGGCATGAAAGCCCTTGGGGGAAAACGCGCCCGGTTTCTCGCCATGGTGCTGTAGGAGGAACGGTAATGCTGGAAAAATTTTTACCCCGCGCTGAATTCGATTCTTATGAAGACTACTACGAAAATTATACGGTGAACATTCCTGAAAATTTTAACTTTGCCTGGGATGTCATGGATGTCCGCGCCGCGGAAACCCCCGATGAGCGCGCCCTGCTCTGGCGGGACGA
>JAIROB010000032.1 GCA_031257695.1 Treponema sp.
ATGCGCCCTTCCGAAAAGGAAGCCACCTGGTCAAACAGGGTATACGCGTCCCGGAGGCTCCCGGTGGATTCCTTGGCAATCCAGAACAGGGCCTCGTCCTCCGCCTCAATCCCCATCTCAGCGCAGGTCTCTTGCAGGATCCTCTGTATTGTTTCCAGGGGAATGAGCCTGAAATTGAACTGCTGGCAGCGGCTTCTGATGGTGGCCGGCACCTTATGCACTTCGGTGGTGGCAAAAATAAAGACGATATACCCGGGCGGCTCCTCGATGGTTTTGAGGAGCGCGTTGAAGGCGCTTGCGGAGAGCATATGGACTTCGTCAATGATGTAGATCTTTTTCTTTCCCCCATGGGGCGGGAAGATCACCTCATCCCGGATTTGCCGAACATTGTCCACCGAATTATTGGAAGCCCCGTCAATCTCGATAATATCCAGGTTTGAGCCCCTGGCAATTTCCCGGCAGCTTGAACATTCCCCGCAGGGCGTTACCGTGGGCCCCTTTTCGCAGTTGAGGGACCGGGCGAGTATTCGGGCGGCGCTGGTCTTGCCGCAGCCCCTGGGCCCGGAAAACAGGTAGGCCGGGGCAATATGCCCCGTTTCCACGGAACTTTTCAGGGTGGCGGCCACAAACTCCTGGCCTGCCAGCTCGTCGAACGTTTTCGGGCGGCGTCTGGTGGCGGTTACTTCATAGGACATATACGCCAGTATAGCCGAAACAGCCGATTAAAAAAAGCCCGCGCGTTGCCTCACGAAAAATGTTACCGAAAAGAGTCCATGCCTCATATTGAAAATGTTACCCAAATGATATAAGTCGTTGTATTACAAGGAATTAGGTAAAGACCTAATTCCATATAGGATAAAGAGTTACAAAGAGGCTAAAAATCTGCCAGAAACCCTAAATGGGCATAGTTTAACTCTAAATCTATACAGGAAGTAGAGTTATTTTCGGTAACATTTTTGATGAGGCAACGCGCCCCCTTGCCTAGCTTCCCCGGACATGGTAAATTTTCCCCTATGAAAGCCGCCATAATTTTTGGTTCCCAGTCGGATAAGCCGGTGATGCAAAAAGCCGGTGAGGTGCTGCGGGAAGTTGGGGTGGAGTTTTCTGTCCATGTGCTGTCGGCTCACCGGGCGCCGGAGCTCCTGACCGATACCCTCCGTAAGCTGGAGGACGGCGGTGTCGAGGTTATCATCGCCGGGGCGGGGCTGGCGGCGCATCTCCCCGGGATTATCGCCAGCCGGACCCTGGTCCCGGTTATCGGGGTGCCCATTGTCTCCGGCTCCCTGGGGGGGCTGGACGCGCTGTACTCCATCGTTCAGATGCCCAGGCCCATACCGGTGGCCGCGGTGGGGCTGGACAACGCCGCCAACGCCGCCTACCTTGCCTGTGAAATTCTTGCGGTTAAATATCCGGAAATGAGGGAAAAACTGGCCGACTTCAGGGCGCGCATGAAGGCGGATTTTGAGCGGGATCATGTTCAGGACAGGGGAGGAGAGGAGTAATGAGCGACAATGACAACGCGAGCCGGGGGGCCCTGTTGTACGAGGGCAAGGCAAAGAAGGTCTATGCGGCCGGGGGCGCGGAGGATCGGGTTATCATCCATTACAAGGACGACGCCACCGCTTTCAACGGCGAAAAGAAGGGCCAAATCGAAGAAAAGGGGGCGCTGAACAACAAAATTGCCTCCGGCCTTTTTGAACTGCTGGAACAATCCGGCATCCCCACCCACTTTATTTCCCGGCTTACTGAACGGGATATGCTTTGCAAAAAGGTTCGCATCCTCCCCCTGGAGGTGATTGTGCGAAACCTGGCCGCGGGTTCCATGGCAAAACGCCTGGGCCTGGCGGAAGGGACGGCGCTGAAAACCACGGTGTTTGAGCTTTCCTACAAGGACGACGCCCTGGGGGATCCCCTGATCAACGATTACCACGCGGCGGCTATGGGCATTTCCACTTTTGAGGAGATCGAAACCATCAAGGGCCTGGCTTTCAGGATCAACGATATTCTTTCTTCCTTCTTCCTGAAACGGGGCATCAGACTCATCGACTTTAAACTGGAATTCGGGAGAACGGCCGCGGGCGATCTGGTTCTGGCGGATGAAATTTCCCCGGATACCTGCCGCTTCTGGGATCTTGCGACCAACGAAAAACTCGACAAAGACCGGTTCCGCCGGGACCTGGGCAATGTGAAGGAAGCGTACCTTGAAATTCTCAACCGGATTGGATGAAGGGCCGCACAGGGCCGCGCAGGATCCCGATGATGACGGCCTGCACGAAGAGTGCGGCGTTTTCGGCGTATTTCTGTCCGACTCTACCCTGGATGCCGCTTCCCTAACCTACTACGGGCTGCTGTCCCTGCAGCACCGGGGGCAGGAAAGCGCCGGCATTGCCGCGGCTGGCGATAAGACCATAGAGTGCCGTAAGGGGATGGGCCTGGCCGGGGATGTGTTCAACTCCGATCTTATTTCCCAACTCAAAGGCCCCGCCGCGGTGGGGCATGTGCGCTACTCCACCGCCGGAAGCTCCAGCATCGAGAACGCCCAGCCCTTTGTAAGCCGCTCCAAGCTGGGCTCCGTCGCGGTGGCCCATAACGGCACCCTCACCAATGCCGACGTGGTTCGGGAACTCCTGGAGGACGCGGGCGCCGGTTTTTCGTCATCCAGCGACAGCGAAGTTATCGTCAACCTGATCGTCAAAAATTACAGGAAGGGCCTGGAAAAGGCGTTCACCGACACCATCAAATTTATCAAGGGCTCCTATGCCCTGGTGGTTCTTACCGACGACGCGCTGGTGGGCGCCCGGGACCCCACCGGGATCAGGCCCCTGTGCCTGGGCAGGCTCAAGGTCCGCAACGATGCTGCGGGGTGGATCCTGGCCAGCGAATCCTGCGCCATAGACGCGGTGGGGGGGGAATTTGTCCGGGACATAGAACCGGGGGAAGTGATCATCATCAGGAATGACGAAACGCTCTCCTTCAGCTTCAGCGAAAAAACCCGGCGGGCGGTCTGCGCGTTTGAGTACGTCTACTTTGCCCGACCGGACAGTATTATTGACGGGATCGATGTTTACGGATCCCGGGTGCGGGCCGGGGAAATTCTGGGACGGGAATCCGCGGTTGTGGCGGACCTGGTTATCGGCGTGCCCGATTCGGGGGTCCCCGCGGCAATCGGCTACGGCAGGGCCACGGGAACGCTCTTCGGTCTGGGCATCGTAAAGAGCAAGTACGTGGGCCGCACCTTTATTGCGCCGGATCAGGCGGCCCGGGAAAAGGCCGTTTCGGTGAAGCACAACGCGATAGACCGGGAAGTCCGGGGAAAGCGGGTGGTGATCATCGATGACTCCATAGTGCGGGGCACCACCAGCAGGCGGCTGGTTGCAATTTTGCGGAAAGCCGGCGCCAGGGAGGTCCACATCCGGATCTGTTCGCCCCCGGTGCGCTTCCCCTGCTACTTCGGCATCGACACCCCCCACCGGAAGGACCTGATCAGCAACGGTTCCAGCGTTGTAGAGCTCTGCAAATCCCTGGGAGCGGACAGCCTGGCCTTTATCTCCGTGGACGGGCTTCTGGAATCCCTGGAGGCCACCGCGGAACGGTCCTACTGTTTGGGCTGCTTTACCGGGGAATACCCCATCCCGGTTTCAGGAGAAGCGCCATGACGGACTACAAACAGGCGGGGGTAGACATAGGCGAGGGCAGCCGGGCGGTGGACAAATACCGGGACCTGGCGGCCTCCACGGCTACTTCGGCGGCGCTCAACGGCCTGGGCAGCTTTGCGGGGATGTTTTCCCTGGGCGATCTCCTCCATGCCGGCGAGGGCATGGAGGAACCGGTGCTGGTTTCAGGAACCGACGGGGTGGGAACCAAGCTGGAAATCGCCTTCAGGCTGAAAAAATACGATACCGTGGGCATCGACTGTGTGGCCATGTGCGTGAACGACGTGATCTGCCACGGGGCGCGGCCCCTTTTCTTTCTGGACTACCTGGCCTGCGGCAAACTGGACGCGGATGTGGCCGCGGAGCTGGTCAAGGGTGTCGCCGTTGGCTGCCGGGAAACCGGGAGCGTCCTCCTGGGGGGGGAAACCGCGGAAATGCCCGGGTTCTACGACGAGGGAAAGTACGACATGGCGGGATTTTCCGTGGGGATCGTTGACAAAAAGCGGATCGTCGACGGCGGGAAGATACGGGCCGGGGATGTCCTGGTGGGGATCGCCTCCTCGGGGCCCCACTCCAACGGGTTCAGCCTGATCCGCAGGGTTTTACCGGACCTGGACGAGGACTTCGGGGGTATGCCCCTGGGCTACGCCCTCCTTGAGCCGACCCGGCTGTACGCAAAACCCGTGCTCCGCCTGCTGGAGCGGATCGAGGTGCGGGGCATGGCCCATATCACCGGCGGGGGCTTTTACGAAAACATACCCCGGATGTTTGCCGCGCCGGTCTTTGACGCGGTGATACGCGGCGGAGCCTGGACCATTCCCCCCATTTTTGCCCGGATTGCAGCTGGCGTGGCGGGGCTTCGGGAAAGGGGCGCGGCGGCCCAGGCCGGGGGTACAAAACTGCTGGAGGCCGACGCCCTCTTGCGGAAACAGTTATTTAGCGCCTATAATATGGGGATTGGATTTGTTTTGGCTGTGGCGGCCGCGGACAGCAAAGGGGCGATAGCGCTTTTGGAAGATCTGGGCTTCCCCGCCTGGGTGATCGGCCGGGTGGCGCCGGGAAATGGGGCGACGCGTTTTGAATAGAAACGAAAAACAATACTCCCCCCTAGTCCGCGGCCTGGTTCGGCTGGGGGGTCTGCTTATTTTCATCTTATGCGCGTTTCTTTTCGGGTACTTAATAGCGACCAGAGGAAACCGGTGAATATCCTTGTGCTGGTCTCCGGGAACGGCGCTAATCTACAGGCTTTGATTGACGCGGAAAAGGAAGAGCGGCTGGGTCCGGGGCATATCGCCGCGGTCATATCCAACCGGAGCGGAGCCTATGCTCTGGAGCGGGCCAGGGCTGCGGGGATACCTACTTTCATTGAAACAACCGACAGGGGCCTTCCCGCCGGGGCGCGGCGGCGGGATCTTTCGGACCGGCTCCTGGGCGCTGCCCGGAGGACCGGAGCGGGGCTTATTGTTCTTGCGGGCTTTTTAGGTATATTGGAAGGGGAGATCTTAAACGCCTACGAAAACCGGATCATCAACATCCACCCGAGCCTGCTGCCCAAATACGGCGGCGAGGGGATGTACGGCGATCGGGTCCACCGGGCGGTTCTGGCGGCGGGGGAGCAGGAGTCGGGCTGCACCGTGCACCTGGCGGACCCGGGGACGGACACGGGCCCTATCCTGCTGCAGCGGAGGGTTCCGGTCCTGCCGGACGACACGGCGAAGTCCCTGGCGGAACGGATCCATGTTGAGGAACATATCGCCATAGTCGAGGCCACGGCCTTGATGGCGAGAAAGTTACAGTAAATGGAGGTATGGTATGGAAAAGCGACTTATCAAAAAAAGCGGCGAGGAACTTTCTCTTTTGGGTTTTGGCCTGATGCGGCTGCCTTTAAAAGCGGGTTCACGGGAAATCGACAAAGCGTTGGCCCTGGAAATGGTGGACTACGCGAAGAACAAGGGGGTCAATTATTTTGACACCGCCTATATGTATCACGAAGGAAACTCCGAAACCTTTGCCGGGGAAGCTCTTTCGCGGTACGACCGGAATTCGTATAAACTGGCCACCAAGATGCCCCTGATGATGCTGCAGAGGGAGGAGATGGTGGAAAATATCTTTGAAGAGCAGTTGAAAAAGTGCAGGGTTGAATATTTCGATTACTATCTGCTGCACAATGTCACCAGAGGGCAACTGAAAATGGTCGAAGATTTCAAGGTCTATGAGAAGCTCAAGGAAAAGCAGCGGCAGGGCAAAATTCGCCACCTGGGGTTTTCCTTCCACGATGCCCCGGAAATTCTGGCAAAGGTGGTGGACAAATACGATTGGGACTTCGCGCAGATACAGCTTAACTATCTTGATTGGGATCAGCAGGACGCCAAGGGGCAGTACGCCATCCTTGAATCGCACGGAATTCCGGTTAATGTGATGGAGCCCGTTCGCGGCGGGTCCCTGGCGGATCTGGGCGGCGAAGCGGAGGCGATTTTCAAAGCCGCGGATCCCGGGGCCAGTATTCCCTCCTGGGCGATCCGGTTCGCGGCGTCCCTGCCGGGGGTGCAGGTTGTGCTCAGCGGTATGTCCGCCATGGAACAGGTTACGGACAATGTCGCGACCATGGAAAACTTCAAGCCCCTGTCGGAGGCGGACCGGGAGGTGATTACCAAAGCTGTGCTGGCCTACCGCACCGCCGGAGCCGTTCCCTGTACGGGCTGCCGGTACTGTATGGACTGCCCCCAGGGGGTTGACATTCCCCGGAACTTGGCGGCCTACAACGGTTACCTCTATAAAAAAGAGCGGAATGTGCCGGGCTATAATTTCAGCTTTATGATGGAGTACAACGGCATGGGCGAGGAGAAGCAGGCGCGTAACTGTGTAGGCTGTAAGCAGTGCGAGGAAAAGTGTCCCCAGCACATTGAGATTTCCCTCCAGATGGAGCTTATCCAGAAAGCGGCAACGGCAGCAATGCCCCCGCGCCCCTAAAAAGGGTTTGTTATGAAAAAGCGGGCTCTACTGAGCGTCTTTGACAAAAAGGGCATAGGGGAGCTCGCTTTGTATTTGAGCGGGGCGGGCTGGGAGATCGTGTCCACCGGGGGAACGTCGAAGTATCTGCAGGAAAACAGTATTCCTGTTACCGATGTGTCGGCGGTCACGGGCTTTCCCGAGTGTCTTGACGGCAGGGTTAAGACCCTGCACCCGGCGATCCACGGGGGGATCCTTGCCCGGCGGGATCTGGCATCCCACAGGGAGACCCTGGAACAGCAGGGCCTTGCCCCCATTGACCTGGTCTGCGTCAACCTTTACCCGTTTTTTGAAAAAGCGCGGGCAGGGCTTTCCCTGGAGGAGACGGTGGAGTTCATCGACATAGGCGGACCCGCCATGCTCCGTTCCGCGGCAAAGAACTACCGGGATGTGATTGTCCTCACCGATCCTGCGGACTATGCGGAGGCCATCGCCGGCCTTGGATCCGGCGGCGTTTCCGCGGAATTCCGCAAACGCCTGGCGGGGAAGGTATTCAACCTTACCTCCGCGTATGACGGCGCCATTTCCCGGTATCTGCTGGGAACCGAAACGGAGGCGCCGGCGGAAACCTACCCCGCGTTTTGGCCCCAGTCCCTGAAAAAAGACCGGGAACTGCGGTACGGCGAAAACAGCCATCAATCCGCGGCTTTTTACATCACCACCGGCCGCCCCGGCGCCCTGGGCTCCATGGAGCAGATCCAGGGCAAGGAACTGAGCTACAACAACATTCGGGATCTGGACCTGGCCTGGAAAGCGGCCTGCGCCTTCGGCCTGCCCGCGGACGATGCGCCGCCCCAGGGCGAAGAGGAGGTGGAGCGGCTGCTGCCGGCCTACACCCTGAAGGCCCTGGGCTCGCCGGTGTGCTGCGTGGCGGTGAAGCACATGACCCCCTGCGGCATAGCCCTGGGAAAGGATCTGGACGAGGCCTACGAAAAGACCTTTGCCTGCGATCCGGTGTCCATCTTCGGCGGCATCCTGGCGGCCAACACAACTATTGACAGGGCTACAGCGGAAAAAATGGGGGAACTTTTTTTGGAAATAGTGGTTGCCCCGGACTTTGAGGGGGGAGCGCTGGAAATTTTTAAAAAGAAAAAGGATCTCCGCCTTATGCGCGCTCCCCGCGCTCCCCGGGAACGGCTGGAAAGCGTTTCTGTGGACGGCGGCGTTCTTGCGCAGGAAACCAACAGGAAACTCCTGGAAAAATGGGAGGCGGTCACCAAAGCCGCGCCGGATCCGGCGGACATTCCCGATATGCTTTTTGGCATGAGGGCGGTAAGCTACGTTAAGTCCAACGCCATTGTGACGGTGAAGGACGCGGCCGCGGTGGGCATAGGGGGCGGCGAAACCAACCGCATCCGGGCCGCGGAGCTTGCCCTGAACCGCGGCGCCCGTGTGGCTGCCGCCGCGGCGGACAAAGGGGCGGCAAGCGCCATCGTCCCCGACGGCGTTCCCCCCCGGGTCCTTGCGTCGGATGCTTTTTTCCCCTTTGCGGATGTGGCGGAAGCCGCGGCGGCCGCGGGGATCAGGGCCATTATTCAGGTTGGAGGCTCCGTGAACGACCGCCTTTCCATTGAAGCCTGCAACAGGCTGGGACTGGCCATGGTCTTTACCGGCGTCCGGCAGTTTAAACACTAAGGAAGCGCATGAAAGTTTTAGTCCTTGGTTCCGGCGGCAGGGAACACGCCATGGCCTGGAAACTGGCCCAGTCGGAGAACGTAACAAAGGTGTGGGCAGCCCCGGGAAACGGCGGGACCGCGGAGG
>JAIROB010000073.1 GCA_031257695.1 Treponema sp.
CTGCGGGCCACCTTCCCGAAGACATAGCCCAGTTTGTTGAACTTCTCCACAATATTGGGGGCAATGAGTTCTTCCACCAGATCGCCGATACGGCTGCCCAGTTTGCTGATCTTGCGGTCTGTCTCCTTCATCTGAAGTTCCGTTTCCCGGGCCTGTTCCTTGAGCAGGCGCTCCGTTTCCTGGGACTGTTCCTTAAGCAGGCGCTCCGTTTCCTGGAATTTCCTATCGGTTTCCTGGAACATGGCCCAGACCTTTTCAAAGGTGAGTCCTTCGTATCCTGGGGGGAGAGCGATATCCTGTTGTTCCATCATGGTAAAATCCTGAATTGTCATCATGCCGCAGCAAAGCGGCCAAACCCCGCGGAGAGGAGCCCGGCGGCGGGGGGAACTGTTTCTATGATAAATGTACGGAATGGGCCGGGAATAGTCAAGCCGCAGGCGCCGCTACGCCAGAAACGCCGTCCCCCGCTGGGTTCCCGCGGCCAGGGCTTCCAGCGCCCGGGGCTTGCCGCCGTGGGCGATAATCACGGGGATGCCGTAGGGGACGACCCGCCGGGCCGCTTCCAGCTTGGTGGCGATGCCCCCGGTGCCGAAGCTGTTGGCGCTCCCTATGCTGACGCTTTTTTCTACCGCTTCGATGTCCCGAACTTCGGCGATAAGCTCCGCGTCGGGGTGTTCCTTGGGATTCCGGTTGTAGAGCCCGTCGATGTCGCTGAACAGCACGAGCAGGTCGGCGCTCCAGAGCACGGCGGACTGGGCCGCCAGGGTGTCGTTGTCGCCTATCTTTATTTCTTCCACAGAAACAGTGTCGTTCTCGTTGATGATGGGGATGATCCCCTCGTCCACCAGGGTAAAGAGGGTGTTCCGCATATTAAGGGTGCGGATAGAATCGCTAAAATCGTCCTGGGTCAGGAGGATCTGGGCCACATGGATACTGTGCTTTTCAAAAGCCCGCTTCCACGCTCCCATGAGCTCCACCTGCCCCACGGCGCAGAGGGCCTGCCGGTAATGGATGTCCCGTTTCCGGGCCCATTTGCCCATGGTGGAAAGCCCCGCCACCTGGGCGCCCGAAGAAACGATGACGATCTGCTTCCCCGTCTTGCCCAGCGCCGCGGCCTGACCGGCAAATTCTTCGAGAAAAGCGGGGTTGATCCGCCCGTCCCCGTCCGCCAGGGTGTTGGATCCGAATTTAAAAATGATCTTCCGCGCGTCCGCTATTAATCGGGGTATTGTCATGGTATCCCTGTGGCAAAGTCACCGTATCTGGCCGGAGCCATGTATACGGTACTGTATCGTGGTGAGCGCCTCAAGCCCCATGGGACCCCGGACGTGGAATTTCTGGGTGCTTATCCCCAGCTCCGCCCCAAAACCGAACTGGCCTCCGTCGGTAAACCGGGTAGACGCGTTCACGTACACGCATGCCGCGTCCACCCGGCGCTGAAATTCCTCCGCCGCCTTGAGATCCCCCGTAAGAATAGCCTCGGAATGTTTTGTCCCGTAGCGGTTTATATGGTCTATGGCTTCCCCAACGCTGTCCACGGTCCTGATCGCCAGAATGTAGTCCAAAAATTCGGTCTCCCAGTCAGCGTCCGCCGCGTCCTTTACGATCAGCGCAGGGGGGGGCTTGGGTATCGCTTCTCTGGACGCGGCGTCGCAGCGGAGCTCCGACTTCCCCGCAAGCCGCTCCGCCAGCAGGGGCATGAGGACCGCTGCTATATCCCGGTGAACCAGGAGGGTTTCCACGGCATTGCAGACTCCGGGCCGCTGGAGTTTTGCATTTTCGATGATGTCCACCGCGTTGGGAATGTCCGCGCTGCTGTCCACGTAGATGTGGCAATTCCCCTCCCCGGTTTCGATCACCGGGATTTTGGCGTTGTCCACCACCCGGCGGATCAGGCCCTTGCCGCCCCGGGGCAGAACCACGTCGATCTTTCCCCGGGCGTTCAGTATTTCGTCTATCTCATCCCGGCTGCCGGACTCCGCCAAGGCAAGCGCGTCGCTGATGCCGCGGCCCGCTTCCAGCCCCGCCTTGATAGCCCTGACCAGGGCGCGGTTCGACTCCAGCGCCGCCGAGGAGCCCCGGAGCAGGATGCCGCACCCCGCCTTGTAGGCCAGGCTGAACGCGTCCGCGGTAACGTTGGGGCGGGACTCGTAGATGATTGCCGCCACTCCCAGGGGCACCGTGGTCCGCTCCACCCGCAGACCGTTGGGCAGCAGCCACCCGGACTGCACCTTCCCTATGGGGTCATCCTGGCGGGCCACCGTGTCGATTCCTTCTATTATATCATCTATCCGCGCGTCGTTGAGGAGGAGCCGGTCCGTCAGCGCTTCGGTCATGCCGGAGGCCCGGGCTTTTTCCACATCCGCGGCGTTCGCGGCCAGAATATCCTCCCGGTTTTTCCCGATGGCGGCCATCACCGCCCTCAGCGCGGCGTCCTTTTGCCCCCGGTTTTGCAGGGCCAATTGAGCCTGGGCCTTTCTAAGGCTTTCAAACAGGTTTTCCAATACGCTCATGGGTTTCTCCACTACGCAGAGGATAGCACACTATAGGGCCGAATGTCGAGTTTATAGCGGGTTCCGGCAAGAATTCGACCGTATCCGTCTTTCTCCTACCACTCCCTGGGTTTGAAGCCTTCGGGAACGCTGATCCGTATGGTGTCCCCCGATTGTTCCAGCACAAAAAAACCGCTCTTGACGGCAAAGGCTTTCACCTCTTTCGACGCTATCGCTCCGGCCACCGCCCCCAGGAGTTTTCGCTTGTCCCC
>JAIROB010000199.1 GCA_031257695.1 Treponema sp.
GGGGAGCAGTCCGGTTCCTGCCGCTTCCCGTGCCTGTTGCATCCACCGGCACAGTTGGTTCTCGTTGATGCCCAAATCCTGTGCTACTTGGCTCACCGGCTTCTCCCGCTTCTCCGCCAGGGCTACCACCTCGGCTTTGAACTCCTTGGTATACACCCGCCGTTCCTTGTCTTGTTTTCCCATCTTCTTCTCCTCTCATATTGTATTCCCCGCTTATTTTCGTATCTACCAGATGGGGTAAGGTCCACTTATCAGGCAGTACCTGCCCAAAAGGACATCGTTTGATAATCTGACCCAGAGGCAGCTTGACAGGATTATTGCCAAAATCAATAATCGTCCTCGTAAGGCTTTAGGCTATCGGACACCTCACGAGGTTTTTTCTGAGCGGAAATTCGCACTTCAGATTTGAATTGGCGCGGCTAAAGGCTGCGAAAAATACAGTCCTGAATACTTGAGGCTGTTAAGAGCCCCAGGTCTCCACGGCCTTTTTGAAAGCCCCGGCGGAGGAGCGGATGGTCTGCTCCTCCACGCAGTAGGCAAAGCGGACCCAACCGGGTTTGCCGAAGCCGGAGCCGGGAACCCCCAGGATCAGGTGTTGTTTGAGGTGATCCACAAAGGCCCCGTCGTTGTCCGGGGCGCCGCCCTTTCCGGGCGGAACCCGGCAGAACAGGTAGAACGCTCCTTCCGGCTCCGCGTAGGAGATGCCCGCCCGGTCCAGCACATCCTTAAACGCGTCCCGGCGGCGGGCGTACACCCCCACGTCAACCGACTCCTCCGTAAGCTCCGCCACGATGCGCTGCATCAGGGCCGGGGCATTCACGTAGCCTAAGACCCGGGTCGCATACACCAGGCCGTTCAGAAGGTCCTCCTCGTCCTGGATGCCGGGGTTCACCGCAATGAAACCGATCCTCTCCCCGGGCAGGGAGAGGCTCTTTGAGTAGGAGGTGACGCTGAGGGAATGCCGGTAGGCCGCAAGCACGGGCGGGGTTCCGCCGGGGATATACACGATTTCCCGGTAGGGCTCGTCGGCCACCAGAAAGGGGAAGCGGCCGGTTTTTTTGCCGTGCGCCTCCAGAATCTCCGCCAGGGCGCGCAGGGTTTCCGCGGGGTAGACCCGGCCCGTGGGGTTATGGGGGGAGTTGATCAGCACGACCGCGGTTTTTTCGCTCAGCGCGCTGCAAATGGCATCCAGGTCGAGGTTGAAATCCGGCAGGGAATCCACTTCCCGCAGAATCCCCCCGTGGTTCGCCACATAGGGGCGGTATTCCATAAAATAGGGCAGCGGAACAAGCGCTTCGTCGCCGGGGTTGAGGATGGTCTTGAACACCGCATTGAGGCCCCCCGCGGCGCCCACGGACATGATGATATGGGAACCGTCCAGGCCGACCCCCTGTTCCCGGGAAGCCTTTTTTGCCAAGGCCTCCCGGACCGCCGGGAAACCGGGATTGGACATATAGCCGTGGGAGCCTTTGGACTTGCCCGCCGCGTCCTCCTGAGCCAGGCGCAGAAACACCCGGTGGAAGGCCGGGGGGGGCTCCACATCGGGGTTTCCCAGGGAAAAATCAAAGACCTTGCCGGCCCCGTGCCGCTCTTTTAAAAGCGTCCCCTCCTCAAACATTTTACGGATCATGGAAGACCCGCTTAAAGCATCCTTTACGCCCCGCGCTATGGCCATAGTTTTCTCCTTATTATTTGAGCGGTTAGGATCTGTCAAAAAACGATTACGCCGCCGCTACTTGCAAATCCGCTATCCGCTGTCCGAACCGCCTGCCACCGTGCCGCGCAAGGGACAATTCCGTGCCGCTGCACAGCGGCGCATGGATCTTTCCTCTAATTGCCAGCCGGCGGGATGCGCCCAAATGCGCCTTTATATAAGCATATTCTCTGGCGCCGGTCAAGTTTTGCGGGGGGGCTCGTGTTTCTGATGCATCCCCCAGGCGGCGAGCTGCAGAATTATGGGCATCAGTTCGGAGCTCATCCCTGTGAGGCTGTATTCAACCCTCACCGGGACTTCGGGGTATTGTTTTCTGGAGATGAGGCCGCCGCTTTCCAATTCCTTGAGGGTCTTTGACAGAACCGCGTTGGTCACCCCCTGTATTTTGCATTTGAGTTCGTTGTACCGTGTGACGCCGTCCTGGTGCAACGCGCAGAGGACCGGAATCTTCCACTTGCCGCCGACGATTTTAAGGGCCGAGGAGAGGGGGCAACGGGCCCGGCAGGGGCATATATTCTTGCAAGCCTTTTGGGGAACTGCGCTCCTCTTAGTCGATTCCTGGGCCATCACACTATCCTCTATAAAGAATAACCGATTTTTCAAAAAATGCCCAGGATGTGCTAACGAGCCCTTGACAAATTTTCCGCTTGGTATTATTTTAATATCAGGTATTATTTTTATATCTGATATTTTTTTTGGAGGATAGTTATGGTCATCACTGAGGACATCAAGGGAATTATCACGGGGGCCGCGGTAATTACGCTGGTTACGGTTAATGCCGACGGGACGCCGCATCCGATTATCGCGGGCAAGGGCGAAGTGGAGGGCGACAAGGTCATTTTCGGGATCTATAAAATGGTCGTGACCCAGGAGAACATAAAGAAAAACAATAAAGCCTGGGTAGTGGCCGGAACAATGGATCAGGCGCCGAAGGGCTGCCGTCTTGCTGGCACTGCCGTGGCGCAGGAAAAGAAACTGATCTTCACCGCTTCAAAGGCCGAAGAGCTTATCTAAGCCCCGGAAACCAGGGCGCCCGGCATAAGCTGCGGGTCAATAGTCCAGCCGCTGCATCTCCAGCCGGGCTCCGGGGTTCCCGCTGTCCAGTTCCAGAACTTTTTCCAGGGTTTCCCGGCTTTCCCGGGTCAGGCCAAGCATACGGAGGATCCGGGCCATGCGGAGGCGGACCCTGGCTTCGCTCAGGGGGTTCTTTGCCAGGGCCGCGGCGCGTTCATAATAGTCCAGGGCGGCGGAAAGGGAACGCCGGCTTTCCATGATCAGGCCCAGGTTCGCTGGGATCTGCCAGACCGCGGCGTTCGGCGCCCCTTCCTCAAGCAGGGTTTCAGCCTCCGCCTGACGCCCCCCCAGGATGAGCTGGAAAGCGTCGTGGAGGGCGAAGTCCGGGCTCTCGACGCCGTTCATCCGGGCCTGGCGGAGCAGCAGGGCGGTTTCCGAAAACAGCCGCTGACGATCAAAGTACCAGGCGCCCCAGCGGTAAATCTCCGCTTCCCGGGGGTGGCGGCCCAGGAGCAGCCAGGTTTCCGCCACGGCCCGGGGGATTTCCCAGCCCTCCAGCCGGCGGCGGAGCAGTTCCAGGTCCAGCAGGGGTTCCAGGGCGCCCGGTCCGGCGAGAAGGCCCTCGGTCCGGGCGGTGTCGAGGAGGCGGCTGTACCCGATGATCCCGTAGACATGGCCGGGCGCCAGGGCGAAGAGTTCCCCGTAGTAAAAGATTTTCGCCTGCTCCTCCGTGGAGGCGGAGGCCAGATTGTAGAGGCTCCGTAGCAACAGATCCTGCGGAACCGGCGGCTCCGCGGCCTGGGGAGAGGCCAGGGCGGCCCATAGCTCCAGGGCGCCTTCCCGAAACCCCGCCAGCCAGAGGGAGTCCGCCAGGCGGCCCAGGGAAACGGGGTCGGCGAACCGGTAAAAAATATCCGCCGCCCGGAGGGGGTTGGTGTCGTAAAAATACTCCGCCCCAAAGCGCAGGGCCCGCTCCGTAAGGGTTTCCGCTCCTAGCAGGGTGACAAGCAGGGAGTTGGCCCCGGCGGGATCCGCCACGAGGAGGCTGCGGAGGATAGCGTTTATCAGAAAGTCCTCCCGCTCGGCGCCCTCCAGGGTTGAAACGGCCGCGGACAGCAACTCCCCGCCCAGGGGCAGCGCCGCGGCGGAGACCGGATCGGAGAGGTCCCCCAGGAGCGCGCCCACAGCCACGGCCAGGGGCAGGAACCGGCTTCCCGTGAGAAGGCCGGCGTACTGCCGCAGTTTGGCCCGCGTCTCCGGCGAGAATACGCCGGGGCTCTCCAGGAACAGGGCGTCCGCGGCAAGCGCTGCCAGGGGCTCCGAAAAGGGAAAGGCCGCTGCCGCGTTTTCCGCGGCCTCCCGGTAGGCGCCCCTGAACAGGGCCTGGTCCGGGCCGGGTTCCAGCGCCAGGCTCCGGCGGCGTTTCAGGGTGGAAAGCCGGGTTTCCGCGGCTATGGCATTTTTGTCCAGCCGGTCCAACAGGGCGTTGAGCCGGGGCGCCGCGGTTTCCGGCCTTTCCGCAAGCAGGGCGTCGAAAGCCCGCAGATCCCTGACAAAGCTCCCCCCGGCGGAACCGCCGCCCCGTTCCGCGGGCCGGGCAAAAAACAGGAAGGCTCCCAGCAGCGCCAACGCAATTCCCAGCCCCAGGTAACACGCAAGGCGCAGCAGGGGGCGCTCCGGGTTTTCCATCACCGCGGGTCCTGCGGGGTTTCCTGCAAGGTTTTTCTGATGCCGTCCAGAACGCCGTTGATAAAGCGGTAGGAATCGTCGGCGCCGTACTCCTTGGATATGCCTATGGCCTCGTCAATCACGATGGAAGGGGCCACGTCATCCTGGTACATCAGGGTGTAGGCGCTCATCCGGAGCAGGGCCAGGTCGACCCGGTTTAACCGGGAAAAATCCCAGTTTTTCAGGTGGGAGCGGATCATATCGTCCACCGCGGGGAGGTTTTCTATGGTCCCCCGGATGAGGAGCCGGGAAAACACCGCGGTGCCCTCGTCCAGCGCCGCCCGTTTATCCGCCTCCAGCCAGGAAAAGCTGAGCAGTTCTTCCAGGGCAGCGGAAGGCGACGCGTCGTAGGAGTACAGGACCTGGAACGCCAGAATTCGGCCTTTTCTGCGGGACGACATTACGCTACCAGAGGAGGAACTCTTCGCGAATCTCCACCTCGGCCTCTTTCCTGAGATTCTCCGCCAGGGTGTTGGTCACCACCGTCGCGCCGTTGGAAAAAGAGCGCTGCATCAGTTGGGACCGGATCACGTCCCGGACGGTGGCGGGATTCCCCCAACGGTAAATGCCCTCAAGCCCAAGGCTTTCCTGGGGGTACTTCCTGGTCACTTTGATGATAAAAAAGCCCTGGCGGCCCTCAATCACCCCGGAAACTGCGTTTTCGGCCAGGGGCATGGCTTTGTCGATAAACTCCAACCCAAAGACCTGCTGAATCCGGGGGTCCTCGGCGTTCAACTGGATATACCGGGCGGTTCCTGAGTTTCCCGCTGCCTCCGCGAGGGCGGATTCTTCGTTAAAGGCGGAGGAGCTGGAGCCGATTTTCCGGGCCAGTTCCTCCGCCCTGGTCCTGGCAGCGGCATTAGCCGCGGAGTCCGCCCCCAGGGGGACCCGTATATAGTCAAAGGAAATGGTGTCGGGGCGCACAAACGCCGCCTTGTTGCGGTTATAAAAGGTCTGAATGTCATCTTCCGAAGGCGGCCCCCCGGACAGGGCGATAAGGTAGTTCTGCGCGGTCAGCTGCCGCCGGACCTGCCCCCTGAGGGTGGCCATATCCATGCCCTGCCGCTTAACAAACTCGTTAAATTCCTCCTCCGTGGGCGCCCGGCCCGCCTGGGACGCCATCTCGTCCTTCAAGCCCTGGATCTCCTCGTTGATGGCGGTTTCGCTTATCGACGCCCCGGCCTTATCCGCTTCCTGCATAATGTGCTGTTCTATATATTTCTGCCTGACCATGTCCTCATGCAGGTAGGTTTGAAAGGCGGAAAAACTCATGCCGTACTGCCGCTCAATGCCCTCCTGAAATTCCTTGTCCGTAATGGGGCGACCCACGCTGGCGCGCACCATCTGGAGCCGCTGTTCCAGTTCCGCGTTGGGCGAGCTAATCCCCGCCCGTTCCGCGGCCTGCAGGACCAGCCTCTCTGCAATCATGGCATCCAGCACCATGCGCCGGAGATCCACGGGGCTTATCCCCGCGGGAATCTCCTGCACCTTGGACCGTCTTTCCACCTCAAGGCGCAACTGTTTAACAAAGATATACTCGCTCTTGGCGAGGGTCACCTTAGCCACGGTTTGCAGATCCAGTTGATCCGCGGAAAGATTCACCGGCGCCGCAGCGGGCGCGGCTCCGATAGGGTCGCCCTCAGGAAGGGGCTCGGAAACGGTATCCTTTTTGCCCCCGGCGTACAAGCCCGCCCCCAACCCCGCGGTCAGGAGGAGGAGCAAACAACCCTTAGCTGCCATTTTCGTATCCATTTCCCTAGTATACCCCCTTTTTAACAAACTGCCTATTCCAAAACCGGCAATTTATCATTGCAATTCAGAATATTGTCTTCACCGCCGCCAAGATGCTTGCCGAACAACTGAGGCGGGGGGTCCGGGGGCGAGGTTGACCGCTTTCGCGGTCAGTTAGAAACCCGGAGAGGGGGTAGCGGAAGACCCGCTTGCGGGGCTGGAGCGAGGGGGAGACTTCCCCCTCCTAAAACGAACCGGTTTTTGCCATTTCCGTAAAATTTTTGCCCGGAGCGGGCCGTAGACGCTTTCATTTTCACCGCTTATACGCAATACTATACTTACGCATCTCAAAAATTTGAAACTATTTTTAGTTTTTCGGGGGATCTATGACAAAAACACAGAAAGACCGTAATGTCCTTGACGCCGCGCCGGGCCGCCTGATTGGGACGGTTGTTCCGGTGGGGGCTCTCCGGGGAGATCAGAGTATCGGGGTCGGGGAATTTCCCGACTTAATCGAATTCGGGGACCTCTGCGCCCGCATGGGGGTGGGGCTTATCCAGATTCTCCCGGTTAACGACACGGGTTACGAAAGTTCCCCCTACAGTTCTGTCACCGCCTTCGCCCTGAATCCCCTGTACCTGCGGATCGGGGATATTCCCGAGGCCGCGGGGTTTGCGGAAAAGCTGGGGGCGCTTAAAGACGAATTTGACGGGGAAATCCGGTTCCCCTACTACAAAATACTCCGGGCCAAGATGGATCTGCTCCGGGAAATATACGCGGCCAATGAAAAGGCTGTCGCGGCCAGGGCCAAAAAGGGATCTTCCCTGGCGGCCTGGATCGACAAAAACCCCTGGGTTAAGGAATATGCCGTATACCGCCACTTAAAGGAAGCTAACGGAGAAAAAAGCTGGCAGGAATGGGAGCCCCGCCGGACCGGGAGCGCCGAAACTATCCGGGAGATCTGGGAGGATCCGAAACACCGGGGGGACCTCCTCTTTTGGGCCTGGCTCCAGGAGGCGCTGGACGCCCAGTTCGGCAGGGCGGCAAAGGCGCTGAAGAAGGCGGGGATTCTCCTGGAGGGGGATATCCCCATCCTGATGAACGAGGATAGCTGCGATGTCTGGGCCCACCCGGAGTACTTCCACGGGGAGCTTTCCGCGGGCGCGCCCCCGGATATGTACAACTCCGACGGGCAAAACTGGGGTTTCCCCACCTATAACTGGGCGGCCCAGGCCGGGGACGATTACGCCTGGTGGCGGCGGCGGCTCAAGGCGGCGGAAAAATACTACAACGCCTACCGCATAGACCACGTGCTGGGCTTCTTCCGGATCTGGTCCTCCCTGCGGGAGAACAACTACGATAACGCTATTCTGGGCCGCTATGTGCCCTATGTCCCGGTTACGAAAAAAGATCTTGAGGATCTGGGCTTTAACGAGGGCCGGATCCGCTGGCTTTCCCTGCCCCATATTCCCACCGGCGAAGTTTGGGACGCCCTGGGGGAGATCCGGGACCAGTGGGGGAACCACGACGAGGCCGCCGCGGGGCCGGTGGCGGAGCGGATCTTTTACGAGGCGCTGGACAGGATAGGCGAGGAGGAGCTGTGGCTTTTTAAAAAGACCATCCGGGGCGAAAGGGACATCGCGGCCCTGGGGCTGCCCCCGGCCGCGGCGGGCTGCCTGCGCCGGGCCTGGCGGAACCGGCTTTTTCTGGAGTACGAAAAGGGCAAGTACTTTCCCGTGTGGCTTTTCCGGGAATCCCGGGCCTACCGGTCCCTTTCGGAGGACGAAAAAAACGCCCTGGAGGCGCTGCTCCAAAAACGGGAGGAGGAATCGGAAAAAATCTGGGAAACCCAGGGGAAAAAACTCCTTTCGGTATTGCTGGAATCCTCCGGGATGCTTCCCTGCGCGGAGGATCTGGGGGCGGTTCCGGACTGTGTGCCCAGGGTACTGGCAAAGCTCAGGATCCTGGGGCTGCGGGTCACCCGGTGGCACCGGGACTGGGACAAGCCGGGCCAGCCCTACTACGCGTTCGAGGAGTACCCGGAGCTGAGCGTCTGCGCCCCCTCGGTGCATGACAGCTCCACCCTGCGGGAATGGTGGGACAGGGAAGCGGATCAGGACGGCTTTAGCGCGTTCCTGGGGGTTCCCTCCCTGCCCAAGGTGTACAACCCCGGCACGGCCAAGATCATCCTGGCGAAAACCGCGGCCGCGGCGTCCCGGTTCCGGGTGTTTCCGATACAGGATCTGCTCCACCTTTCCACCAAATGGTACGCCGAAGATCCCGGAACGGAGCGAATAAACCTGCCCGGCACTGTGACGGACTTCAACTGGACCTACCGTCTTCCGGCGCCGATTAAGGAAATAGGAAAGGACGAGGCTTTGATCAAGTCGGTCAGGGAATTGGCCGCAATCGCGCCGAAAAAAAAGAAAAAGTAGGTGGGGTCATGCAAAAACTGGCAATCGGTTCTTCATTTTCAAACGGCTGGGCCGCGCGGCGGCGGGCGACCATGGAATTCCACATCCGGAACGAGGTCCGGGCGGAACACGGGCTGGAAACCGCGCTTTTCTCGCTCCGGGGCAACGTGATCCTGGCGGATTTTCAGCAGGTCCGCAGGCTTGCGTCCCGGCTTAACGCCACAATCGACGGCGCGGCCCATCCCGAGCGAATCGTCAAGGCGGGGCAGCTTAACGCCATGGGCCTTATCGACGAGATCCTCCACTTTATGGTTGCCCTCTACCGTCAGCAGGTCCAAAGGGATGTTTTTGAAACCGCCCTGGAGCGGCTGAACAA
>JAIROB010000113.1 GCA_031257695.1 Treponema sp.
ATGCTGATCCTGGGGCTGAGGATCATCATGCGGATCACCGGGGTCAAAAAGGCCGTCATCGGGATAGAGGACAATAAAACCGCCCTTATCCCCCTGCTGGAACGGGAAATCGGCCTGAACGAAAACGCCGCTTCCCCGGGCGAAATCAGCATAGGGCTCTGCAGGACCCGCTACCCCCAGGGGGGGGAGAAGATGCTTATCGCCGCGCTGACCGGCAGGGAAGTGCCCTCCGGCGGGCTGCCCATGGACGCGGGCTGTATCGTGCAAAACGTGGGAACCCTGGTGGCCATTGCCGAAGCCTTCAAGCTGGGCAAACCCCTGGTGGACCGGGACCTCACGGTGAGCGGCGGGGCCTGCGGTTCCCCCAAAAACATCCGGGCGCCCATAGGTTCCCTGCTGACGGATATGCCCGAAACCTTTATAGAAATTAAATACGACAAGCTGCGGAAGATCCTCTTTGGGGGGCCCATGATGGGCAACGCGGTGCCGAACCTCACTATACCGATACAGAAAAATACCTCCGGGATCATTCTGATGACCGCCGGGGAAACCGTGACCGATCCGGAAGGCCCCTGTATCCGCTGCGGCCGGTGTCTGCGAAACTGCCCCATGAAGCTCTCCCCGGTGATTATGAACATGGCCCTGGAAGCGGGGGATCTGGACGAATCCGTTGCCGCCGGGCTGATGGATTGTATTGAATGCGGCAGCTGCACCTATATGTGCCCCGCCCGCATCAAGCTGGTGCAGCGGTTCCGGGTCGGCAAGGGACGCCTGCGGGCCAGGCAGCAGGCCCAGCAAGCGGCGGCTGCTGCTGCCAAGGCTGCGGCTGAAGCCGCTGCTGAAGCTGCGGCGGCCAAGGCGGCGCAGGGCGCGCCCGCAACAAGCTAAGGAGATCAAGATGGCACAAACCGAATCCTCTTCTCAGGAACTTTTTCTCTCCTCAAGTCCCCATATCGCGTCCACCGTTCCGGCCAGGGCGCTGATGCGTAATGTGCTGATTGCCCTGGCGCCGGTGACGGTGTTCGCTGTGGTCATTTTCGGCTTCCCCGCGCTGCTCAACATCCTGGTGTCCGTTGCGGCGGCGGTGGCAGGTGAATCCCTGTTCCGGATCATCATCAAGCAGGATGTCCGGGTGAAGGACCTTTCCGCGGTGGTGACCGGCCTGCTCCTGGCGCTGACGCTGCCCCCCACCACCCCGCCCTGGATGACCGCCCTGGGAGCGGTCTTCGCGGTGGTGGTGGCCAAGGAATTTTTCGGAGGGCTGGGGGCCAATGTGTTTAACCCCGCGCTTATCGGCAGGGCCTTCCTCCTTATGAGCTTCCCCGCGGCGATCACCTCCTGGGCCCGGCCAAACGGCTTTGCCACGTCCTTTGCGGACACCGTGACCGGCGCCACTCCCCTGGGGATATTCCAGCTGGACAGCGTCCTTCCGGGGGGCGGCATCAGCGCTGCCCAGGGCATCGCCGCGGTGGGAGCGGACTTTGCCAGGGCCGCCCTGGCGCCTTCCGCCGGGTTTGGGGACGCCATGCGGACCCTCTTCCTCGGCGTCCACGGGGGCAGCGCCGGGGAAACATCCATAGCGCTGATCCTGGTTGGCTGCGTGTTCCTGCTGATCACCAGGACCATCGACTGGCGGGCGCCCCTCGCCATGTTCTGCTCGGCCTTCATCATCTCCCCGATACTGGGCTTTAACCCCCTGTTCAGCGTGCTCTCCGGCGGGCTTCTCTTCGGCGCGGTGTTTATGGCCACCGATTATGTGTCCGCGCCCCTCACCGCCAGGGGAAAAGTTATCTTCGGCTGCGGCGCGGGGATCATCGCCATGCTTATCAGGAGGTTCGGAAACTACCCCGAAGGGGTCTCCTACGCCATCCTGATCATGAACGCCGCCAGCCCCTTCCTCAACCGTTTGCTGCAAAAAAAATACGGCTTTGTTGCCAAGCCCAAGGGGGCCGCCAAATGAAAGACTCTAAAGTTTCGGGCATCATCAAACTCGGCGCCACCCTGATGGTGTACGCCACCGTGGCCTGCGTGGGGCTTGCCTTTGTGTACTCCGCCACGAAAACGGTTATTGAAGAGCGCTCCCAGGCGGACCTGGAAACGGCGCTCCGGGAGCTGTTCCCCGACGCGGACGGCTTCGGCGATTTGGGCGGCGCCATTGAGAGCCCCGACGCTTCGGTGAGCTTCGGCGCCCAGTACGAGGTGCGGCAGGGGGACGGCGTTATCGGCGCTGCCATTACCGCCACCGGCTCCAGCTACGGCGGGCCCGCCACGGCGCTGGTGGGGGTGGACTCCGGCGGGAGGATCAGCGGCGTTAAAATTATGAATATCTCCGACACCCCCGGACTGGGCGCCAACGCCTCGTCCCCGGGCTACTTTGTGGACAAGGCCGCGGGGATCACCTTCTACGGGCAGTTCGCCGGAAAATCCGCGGAGGACCCCTTTGAGGCGGCGCGGGACGTGATCCCCATAACCGCCGCAACCATCACCAGCCGCTCCATAAGCGTGATAGTCAAAAATGCGGGAATCGCCGGCAAAGCCTGGCTGGATTCCCGTTAAGGAGGCGTAGCAATGAAGTACTTTACGATATTTGCCAACGGTCTGGTAAAAGAAAACCCCCTGCTGATCCTCATGATCGGCCTCTGTTCCTCCCTGGCGGTGACGACCTCGGTGAACAACGGCATAGGCATGGGCCTTTCCATGACCTTCGTACTGCTCATGTCGGAGCTGGTGATAGGCATCTTCCGCAAGCTCATCCCCGAATCCATCCGCATACCGGTGTTCATCATCGTTATCGCCGCGTTTACCACCGTGATAGACTATGTGCTCAAGGCGTATTTCCCGGACCTGTCCAAAGCCATGGGGGTCTTTATCCCCCTTATCGTGGTGAACTGCATCATCATGGGCCGGGTGGAGGGCTACGCTTCCAAGCAGCCCGTGGGAAACGTCATTTTTGACGCCCTGGGCATGGGCCTGGGCTATACCTGGGTGCTCACGGGGATCTCCCTGGTCAGGGAGATCCTGGGCAACGGCAGCGTCCTGGGCTTTTCAATCCTGCCCGAAAGCTACACACCCATACTGTTCTTCATCCTGCCTCCGGGGGGATTCTTCGTCTTTGCCCTCTTCAGCAGCCTGAATCTCGTCCTCAAGGCAAGGAATAACGACAAGGAGGCCCGGGCATGATCCTGTTCAAGATATTCATCTCCGCGTTTCTCATTAACAACGTAGTATTGCTGCGTTTTATAGCGCTCTGTCCCTTTATAGGGATGAGCACGGACGAGGACAAGTCCATAGGCATGGGCCTGGCCGTAACCTTTGTGACGGTCATGGCAACCTGCGTCACCTGGCCCATTTACCGGTTCATCCTGGAGCCCGCGGGCCTGGTGTTCCTCCAGCTCCTGGTCTTTATCCTGGTTATCGCCTCCCTGGTTCAGTTGGTGGAATTCTACCTGAAAAAATCCGCGCCGGCCCTCTACGGGTCCATGGGCATTTACCTGGCGCTGATCACCACCAACTGCGCCATCCTGGCGGTTACCCTGGATGTGATTAACAACGTCAGCGTTTTCACCGGAAAACCCTATACCTTCGTGGAGTCCGTGGTGTACGCCGTGGGGGTCGCCGCGGGCTTCCTCCTGGCGCTGCTCCTCCTGTCGGGAGTCCGCAGGCGGATCAGGACCAGCCCGGTTCCTTCCTTCCTCAAGGGGACCCCCATACTGTTTGTGTCGGCGGCCCTCCTGTCCATAGCCTTCATGGGCTTCTCCGGTTTGGT
>JAIROB010000176.1 GCA_031257695.1 Treponema sp.
CACCGGCTCGGTTAAGCCGTATTGTGTGGTTGAACCATCGGCAAGGCTGGAATCTACGGTTTCTACAATGGCAAGTCCCAGTTTTCGTCTGATTTCCTCATTGATGACCAGCGTCCAGGTTCCGGTATCGGGCAGAGCATCAAGCGTAACGGAGCGAATCTCCCCGTCTGAAATAACTCCGGCTCTGGCATTGCCTACATCCCGCGCATTGGAGAGGGTAATTTCTTCCATAAAAGTTCCCATTGTATGCCTTCCGCCTACAGCATACTGCAAAAAAACCCGGCAAACAATCGCCCCCATGGCCCCGCCTTCAAACGACACCCATGGGGGCGCGCCGGGCGGCCTCGTCCGCCTCTTTATAATCCTCCGTCCGGGCGTACTTTTTGTATTCCCCCACACGGCGTTCTTTGAGCTTATCCACTGCCTTCCGCTCCCTGGAGGCGTCCAGAAAAGCGTCCCGCTTCTCCGCCACCGCCAGTTCCGCCCGGGCGGCATCCATGAGGAGCTTGTCCCGGGTCTGGTCAAGCCTGGTTATATACCTTTCGTAATGCTGCATATCGGTTAAGCTGTTGTCCGAAGCGAAACGCTGCTCCATGGCCCGGCTCCGTTCCCCGGTTACCGAGGCAATGCGCTGCTCGATCAGGGTCAGTTCCCCCACGGCCCTGCCCAGCGCTATCTTCGCCTCCTGCTCGGCGTTCTCCCGCAGTTCCAGAACCCGCTGCAGGGCAAAGCGGAAACGTTTCACCCCTCATACCCCGACAGTTCTTCTTCGGGGATCGTCACGCCCGCAATGGCGCCCAGGATCCGCAGGGTGTCCGCCACCGGGGTTTTTTCCTCCACATCCTGGATGAGTGCCCGCTCTATCATTTCCCGTTTGGCTATGGCCTCGTCAATCTCCGGGCTGGAACCGGCATGGTAGGCGCCCACGCTGATCAGATCCTCCGCTCCGCTGTAGTCCGCCATGAGGCGGCGCACGCGGCCCACGGCCTGCATGGAGGCCTTGCCGGACACCACCGGCGCCAGGCGGCTGATGCTGGCCTCCACGTCTATCGCGGGGTAGTGGCTGCGCTGGGCCAGGGCCCGGGAAAGGACGATATGGCCGTCCAGGATGCCCCGGACCGTGTCCGACACCGGCTCGTCCAGGTCGTCGCCGTCCACCAGGATGGTGTAGAAGCCCGTGATGGTTCCCCGGTCGGAGGTCCCGCAGCGTTCCAGCAGCTTGGGCATGGAGTCAAACATGCTGGGGGTATAGCCCCGGGTCGCGGAGGGCTCCCCGCTGGCCAGGCCGATTTCCCGCTGCGCCCTGGCAAAACGGGTGATGGAATCAAAGAGGAGCATCACGTCCAGGCCCTGGTCGCGGAAGTACTCCGCCACCGCGGTCGCGGTATAGGCGCCCCGGAGCCGCGCCAGGGGGGGCGAGTTGGAGGGGGTCACCACCAGGACGCTGCGGGCCAGGCCCCCGGCGCCCAGGTCCCGTTCTATAAATTCGTTCACCTCCCGGCCCCGCTCGCCGATGAGCGCCACCACGTTGACATCCGCGCTGGTGTTCCGGGCTATCATGCCCAGCAGGGTGGACTTTCCCACCCCGGACCCGGCAAAGATCCCCATGCGCTGCCCCCGGCCCACCGCCAGCATGCCGTCAATGGCCCTGACCCCGGTGACCAGCCGTTCGGTAATTCTGCGGCGTTTCAAAGGGTCCGGCGGGCTGGCAATGACGGGATACCGCAGGGGCGATTCGATTTCGCCCTTGCCGTCTATGGGGCGGCCCATGGCGTCCAGGACCCTGCCCAGCAGTTTTGGTGAAACCGGCGCTTCAAGCCTTTGGCCGGACGCGACCACCCGGTTGCCAATCTCTATGCCTTCAATTTCTTCGTAGGCCATGAGCTGGACTATGCTGCCGGAAAGCCCCACCACCTCCGCGTGGATAACGCCCCTTCCCCGGGGCGCCTCGATGCGACACACCTCCCCTATCACCGCATGGGGGCCCGCGCTTTCAATGAGTATGCCCTGGACCTTTGTCACATGGCCCACGTATTTTATGGTTTCCGTCTCTTCGGCGGTTTCCAGATATTTTTCCAGTATGGTTTCCACGATCCGCCCCTTAACTGGAGGCTTGTGCCCCACCGGAGGGAGCCGGAGAAGGCGCCTCCTTGGGTTTTGTGATGATCGGCGATATATCCCGAATCTTGTTTTCAAGCTCCGCAAGCTGGCTGCTTATCCGGGCGTCGATTTCCCCAAAGTCGGTTTCTATGATGCATCCCCCGGGATCGACCGCGGAATCCTCGGCAACCTGTATGCCCCTTGTCCCTTCCATTTTTTGAATAAAGCCCTTGACGTGCTCCGTGGCAAGATTGAGATCCGCCAAATTCACCCGGATGATGATATCGCCCCTGCCCTTGACCTTCCGCAGCGCCTCCGTCACATTGGCCGCCACCACTTCCTTTTGCGTTTCGGAGATGATCTTAATAACCTTGCGGGCTATGAGGAGCGCCAAGTCCACGATTTGCTGTTCCGTTTCCGCCAGAATCTCTTCCCGGCGGCTCCGGGCCCGTTCCAGCATGGTCTGCAGGCGTTCTATCAGGCGGTTCGCTTCCGCCTCGCCCTCGGCGTACCCCGCTTCGCGGCCTTCCTTGCAGCCCGCTTCCGCCGCGTCCGCCCGCCCCTTTTCAAAAGCGGCCTGGGCGGAGCCTTCAATCTCCGCCGCCCTTTGATTCGCCTCGGCGAGCAGTTTTTCCGCCTCCTCCTCCGCCTGTTTTTTGATCCCCCGGGCCTCCTCCGCGGCGCGGCCGGTCTCTTCAAGGGCGGCGCTGCGGGCTTCGGCGAGGATCCCGTCCGCCTGGTCTTTGGCTTCCCGGATCATCCCCTCCCGTTCCTCGTCCCAACGGGCCTTGAAGAGTTCCGCTTCCCTTCGGAGATCATCCGCGGTGGGGCCGGTAAATTCCGGAATCTCCGGCAGATCCTCCGGTTCCTCCGG
>JAIROB010000189.1 GCA_031257695.1 Treponema sp.
GGCCCGTCTCACATCGGGGATCTGTTCCCCTGCCGCCTCCAAACTGCCCAGCAGCTTGCTAAATATTCCCGCCCCCGTGGATGCATTTTATCACATTTTCCTAAACTGAGAATTGCTGACAGCGATGTCTTGTTACTTGCCACCTGTTAAAGTATAGTGTCCCTATGTCCGATACCGGCGTTTTTGGCCGCCTGGCATCCACCCTCAGCATGGACGACCGGCGAAACCTCCTGGAGAAGCTCAATGCCCAGTCCGGGGGCCCGCAGACGCTGTACGACGCGGGGGACAGCCTGGAGGCCGAAACCTGGGACAGTAAAAGAAACTACGATGCCCTGCCCTGGTTTTACCGCCTGTTTTACTGGCTTATCGGCCTTTTTAAGGGGAAAACGCCCCTGCAGGTGTTCCAGGACCGGCAGGTTGTCCAACTGGGGCGGCTGATTGAGGCGCAATCCCCGGGGATATACGACTATGAACAGGATCTGCTGCTTCCGGCTTTCTATGAGGCCGCGACGGAGCTTAAAACGGGCGCCCGTTTTTTCTATGACGCCCTGGATATGAGCGTAAATCGGGACAAGGGGGCGTTCTATGCGTTTTTGGCCTCCCTGGAAATGGAGGATATACACCGTATGCTGCTGGATACGACGGACCCCCAAAAAATAGCGGAGCAGCATCGCGGGGCCTCCGAATCCGTCCTGCGGCAACTGAGTCTGCAGGCGCTGGAGGAGGGCGTTGCCGCGATTGGGGACGACCGGCGGGCGGCGATGTACTACAACGCCCGAACCCTGAACTGCCTCAAGGAACTGGCCTCCTTCCTGTTCGACCGGCTGCTGGTTTCCTTTTCCACCCGGGACGCCCGGGGCGGGAAGGTCTGTTCCGCCCACCTGGTCAACAACTATCTGCGGAGCCTGAACGATATTCTCTACTCTTTGAAGGAAACTCCCCCCATGACCCTTCTGGAGTCCCTGTTCATATTCATCCTCCAGGATCAGGCGGAGGCGCCGGGATTCAATATAGAGGAGGAGATGAAAACCCTTCTTTCCCGCGCGCAGCGGGCGCTGGATCTGATCCGCAGCTTCAATAAAACTACGCCCCTGAACCGGATACTGCGCTGTGCGGAAAAGGACATGGGCATTGTTCCCAGGATGATAAGCGGCGGCGAAGACTGGTTCAGCATGTACAAGGATCATTGGCGGCACACAGTGGAGGAACAGTGCAACGATTATATCCGTAATCATCACCGCCGGGAACTGATGACGGAATTTGCGGATTTCTTTGAGGGGGCGGAACTGCGGTCCCTTTCCGGGGCAGAGTCGGAGGGCAATCCTTCGGGGATTCCCTTCAAGGGGGCTTTCTGCCTTGCCTTTCTGCGGACCTTTCATTCGGCGCTGTTCCTCCCGCGTTTGAACCTTGTGTTGCGCCCCATTTTAATTGACGGCGATTTTTTTAAAAAAGAAAACTTTGCGGAATTTTCCGAATCCTACGATGCCCTGTTTAAGGCCGACGCGGTTATACGGCGTTTTGAGGGGGATATTTCCAATGAGGGGGATCTGGGAAAACAGTACGCCGCGGCGAAGCTGGATATGTCCTCCCTTTCGGTGAAGCGCCACAAGCTCCTCCTGGTGGAAAACGAAGCCTCGGATGAAGCGAAGAAGATCATCGACCGGATACGGGACGCCGTAACGCTGATGATAAAAGTTCTGAGCGGCATACTGATCAAATCCGCGGACGGAAAATTCGACACCCTTGTAAACCTGGCGGATATGTCCGGCAGAACCGACACTTTTACTACCGGTATCAGTTCTGCTGTTAAAATCCTGAAAAAAACACTGGAACTGATGGACAAAATCAGCCTTATGGAGGCCGGGCGATAGCTCCCGGTATGCCCATGAACCTCTACCCCTTTAGCCTTTCCTTTGAGCCTTCCCCCGCCTGCTCCCGCTTCCCCCTGATGATGGAGGGAAAAGCCCTGCCGAACATTGGCTGCGCCATTTCTTCCCGCGCCGCCGGGGACATGAAACAGTCCGGCGCCGGAACCAACCGGGATCGCTTTTTACGGTCCCTGGGCCTTGAGCCGGACCAGGCGCGGAGCTGTGTCCAAACACATTCCCGGGTTGTTGTGGAGGCGGATGACAACCGGAGCGAAGCGGACGGCATGACCGGCAGGGGCAGGGGAATCGCCCTGGCGGTGACCGTGGCGGACTGCCTGCCGGTGTTTCTCTACGACACCGAAACCCGGGCCTACGCCCTGCTTCACTCGGGCTGGAAGGGCACCGGCATAGTCCTGAACGCCCTGTCCATGATGGCGGAGCGCTGGGGAACCCGGCCCGCGTCTGTGGCCGCCCTGCTGGGCCCCTGTATCCGCCCCTGCTGTTACCATGTAGACGAAGGCCGCGCAGCGGCCTTTGAAGCGGAGTTCGGGGGGCCCGGCGGGGACTGTCCCCTGGGGCCGGCGGTCCGCCGGGACGGGGAAGGGCCCGCGCTGGACCTCCAGGCCGCCAACGCCCGGCTTCTGGCCGGCGCCGGGGTGCGGAACCTTGCCTACTGCCTGGATTGCACCTTTACCGATCAGCGGCTTGGCTCGTTCAGACGGGAAGGCGCAGCCTATACCCGGATGCTCGCCGTGCTGGGGTATTTTGCAACAGACTCCTAGGAGCCTGAAGGAACTGTTTATGGACGATATACGAAACGCCTGGAAAAAGCGCATAGCCCGGGCTCTGGACAAGGTCCTCGCTGACGCGGGCAGCGGGGAGAGGGTCGATCCCTCCCGGATAATCGCCGAATTGCCCCCCAAACCGGAGCTGGGCGACATAGGCTTTCCCATGTTCGCCTTTGCCAGGGCGGCGCGGAAGGGGCCGCCCCAGATAGCGCAGTCGGTGGCCGCGGCCCTGGCCGCGGATTCCGCGGGTAGCGGCGCCGCCGGGGGGACCTTTTCCGCGCTGGGCCCCTATGTCAACGTGCGGCTTGACCGGGCTTCGGTGGCCGCCTCGGTCCTCTCCCGGCTGGCGGACGAAGCCCTTCCGGTCGGCCGCCCCGGCTCCCTTGCGGGGGAGCGGATCATGGTGGAATTTTCCAGCCCCAACACCAACAAGCCCCTGCACCTGGGCCACCTCCGCAACGACATCCTGGGGGAGAGCATCTCCCGGATCCTCGCCGCCTGCGGAGCGGAGGTGCGGAAGGTCTGCATCATCAATGACCGGGGCATCCATATCTGCAAATCCATGCTTGCCTACCAGGAATACGGCGGGGGCGCAACCCCGGAGTCCGAGCATATCAAGAGCGATCACTTTGTGGGGAACTGGTATGTCAAATACCACGCCATGGCTCAAACCGACGACAGCGCGGAGGAGCGCGCCCGGGATCTGCTGCGTAAATGGGAAGCCGGCGACCGGGAAACCCTGGAGCTGTGGCAAAAAATGAAGGACTGGACCGTGGAGGGCATGAAGGAAACCTATAAGCGCACCGGCATCTCCTTCGATCAGTATTACTACGAAAGCGATACCTATCTGCTGGGAAAAGACGTGGCGCTTAAAGGCCTTGAGCAGGGAATATTTTACCGTGAAAGCG